>CAZPKN010000006.1:0-45198 GCA_964587195.1 uncultured Gammaproteobacteria bacterium
AGCTTTGAATCCAAGCGCGGATGAACGCCGGCGATAACTATAATCGTCCTAAGGTTCTGTAATTTATTTATTAGATTACAGAAGGACTGGGACGATTAAAGATTGGTAAATATAAAAATCCGTTGCCTAGCTATAGTGAAAGCTATAGTTGTCTAAAATAATTCAGTAAAATGCGTGAAAATCCTCAAAAGATTCGAGGTACTCGAGGTTGTCGACCTCAGTAAAAATCCTTGAATACACGGGGCAAACGCGCAGGATTAATAATCCTCAGAGACTTAAAAACTGAGACTCTAAAATATGAAAATAAATCCATATTGGGTAAGTGGATTTGTTGATGGAGAAGGAACTTTTTATGTTGGAATAAATAGAAACAACACTATGAAATCTCAATTTCAAGTGTTGCCAGAATTTAGAATAGTCCAACACGAAAAAGACATTAAAGTCTTGTATGCTTTAAAAAAATATTTTCAATCAGGCGTTGTTAGACAAAATCATGACACTCGCCAAGAGCTGAGAATAAGATCATTAGAGCATATAAATAAATATGTTATTCCTCACTTCGACAAGTATGAACTGCTAACTCAAAAAAAATTTGATTATATTAAATTTAGAAAAATTATAAATTTAATGAATCAAAAGCACCATTTAAATATAGATGGTTTGAAGGAAATCATTGGAATTGCTTCTAAGATGAATCGCCAAGAAAAAATTATGGCGCCAAAAATTTTAGAAGAATTACAATCATATCATGAGTAAGATAAAGTCCATTCTTAATAGAAATATTAAGCAAGTGAAGAGCGAAATTCCTTGTCGGGTAAGTTCCGACCTGCACGAATGGCTTAACCACTTGGGCACTGTCTCAACGAAGTACTCGGTGAAATTGCAATGTGAGTAAAGATGCTCACTAACCGCAGTTGGACGAAAAGACCCCGTGAAGCTTTACTACAACTTGATATTGAATTAGGGATATATATGTTCAGCATAGGTGGGAGCCTTCGGGCGCCAGTGAGATACCACCCTTGTCTATTTTTAATTCTCACCCGGAAATTCCGGGGACAGTGTCTGGTGGGTAGTTTGTCTGGGGCGGATGCCTCCCAAAAGGTAACGGAGGCGTTTACAAAGGTTGGTTATCTCGGAATGGAAACCCGAGAGATAGTGTAAAGGCATAAACCAGCTTTACTGCGAGACTTACCAGTCAAGCAGTCGCGAAAGCGGAACTTAGTGATCCGACCATTCAATATAGGATGGTGGAAGCTCATCGGATAAAAGCTACTCCGGGGATAACAGGCTAGTCAGGTCCAAGAGTCCACATCGACGACCTGGTTCGGCACCTCGATGTCGGCTCGTCGCATCCTGGGGGTGGAGAAGCTCCCAAGGGTTGGGCTGTTCGCCCATTAAAGCGGCACGCGAGCTGGGTTCAGACCGTTTAGTGGCTAATAATATTGGCTATTAAACGCTCTGAATCCACGAGGAAACGACATAAAAATACGGCGGCGATATTGAGTAATCAATATTGGCATAAAAAGTTGACTCATATCGATGAAGTCCTAACAAAAGTTGAAAATCAACCTGTCATATGTTAGGATAATATCGAGGGAAGTCGCTTATGTTAAAAATAACGCAAACACAATTAGCTTATTTAGCAGGATTCATCGATGGCGATGGAAGTATTTATGTAAGACTCAAGCCTAACGACACTTATCGTTATGGCTTTCAAATTGCTCCTTATATAATTTTATTTCAATCAGCTAAAGACGAGGCAAGTTTTCAAAAAATTTGCCAAATGTTAAATTGCGGCTACTTGCGTAGAAGAAAAGATGGAATTTTAGAATATACCATCGGTCGTCAAGAAGAAATTTTAGATTTAATTAGTAAAATTAAACCTTATTTAATTCTTAAAAAACGACAAGCTAATTTGATAGAAAAAATCTTTAAAACTAAGTCTTTAGTTAAAAATTCAAAAGACTTTAGTAAATTAATGGATTTAGTTAATCAATTTGGTGATATAAATTATTCTAAGAAGCGCATCAAGCATAAGTTGACCCCGTAGAGACTAAACGTCAACCTCCTAAAAGCGTTTTAGGATGAAGGTATGGTCCAATGCACTTAGTAATAAGTGAAAAACATGCGTAAGACAGGTCGGTCTCCTATCCACTGTGGTCGTGGAAACTTGAAGAGGCCCTTCCTTAGTACGAGAGGACCGGGAAGGACGAAGCTCTAGTGTACCGGCTGTTCCACCAGGGGCATTGCCGGGTAGCTACCTTCGGTTAAGATAAGCGCTGAAAGCATCTAAGCGCGAAGCTGTCTCTAAGATTAGGTTTCATAGACTGGTCAGAGATGATGACCTTGATAGGCTGTACGTGTAAGCACAGCAATGTGTTGAGCGGAGCAGTACTAATAAGTCGTAAGATTTTCCCACACTTTTATTTTAAGATTGTCGTTTATAGTTTTGGTGAGTATTCTAGCGTTAGTTTGGCGTAACTATAAAAGACGCCATTGTTCTGGTGGTTTGAGCGGAGGGGTCACACCTGATCCCTTTCCGAACTCAGAAGTTAAGCCCTCCAGCGCCGATGATACTTGGGCCTGAGCCCTGGGAAAGTAGGTCGCCGCCAGAACAATGGTGTTTTTTAATCGGAAGTTTCTGATTTCAGAAACCATTCAAAAAACCATCGAGTTTAGCTCGGTGGTTTTTTAATTGCCCTTTTGTATATCTAGCTTATTTTTGTTAAGATAGGATAATAATTTAAATGTCTAACTATGCCTATAATTAAGTCAATTTCTGGTATTCGCGGTACTATCGGCGGTCAGCCAGGCGAAAATTTAACCCCTCTTGATATTCTTAAGTTTAGCTCCGCTTATGGTCTTTTCATAAAACAAACTTACCCGAATATCAAACCAAAGGTAATAATTGGACGCGATGCTCGCATCTCTGGAGAAATGGTAAAAAATATTGTTGTTGGCTCATTAACTGGCCTCGGGATTAACGTCATTGATATGAGCTTAGCCTCAACTCCGGGCGTAGAAGTCGCGGTAAGGAGCCAGGCGGCTCAAGGTGGCATAATAATCACAGCTTCCCATAATCCGCGGGGCTGGAACGCGCTTAAGCTCTTAAACGCTCAGGGCGAGTTTCTATCAAAAACTGATGGCGAAAAAGTTTTAGAAATGGCAGAGGAAAATAATTTTGAAACAGTAAGTGAAGAAGGCTTAGGGCTTTATAATATTAACCCTTCGCTAAATCAAAGTCATATTAATGAAGTTTTAGAAATGCCTTTAGTTAAAAAAGATTTAATCGCCGCTAAAAAATTTAAAATTGTGGTTGATGGAATAAATTCAGTTGGCGGTCTAATCGTACCCGCTTTATTACGTGAAATGGGCGTGAAAAATATTATTGAATTAAATTGTGAGCCGAACGGAAAATTTGCTCATAAACCCGAGCCGCTCGCCGAAAATCTTCAAGAGATTATGGCGCTTGTTAAAAGCGAACAAGCCGATTTAGGAATTGTAGTTGATCCCGATGTTGATCGTTTAGCTTTTATCGATGAAAATGGGGAAATGTTTGGGGAAGAATATACTCTAGTAGCGGTCGCTGACTATATTCTTGGCAATTTTGAGTTTATAGACAAGATTAATCCCGGTAAATATAATTTAGCAACTGTTTCAAATTTATCGTCTTCGCGGGCGTTAAAAGATATCACCGAAAAATATAACGGTATATACGAAGCGGCGGCGGTTGGCGAGGTTAATGTCGTTGATAAAATGAAAGAAACAAAGGCCGTGATTGGTGGCGAAGGAAATGGCGGCGTAATTTTTCCGGAATTACATTATGGGCGTGATGCTCTAGTTGGCATCGCTTTGTTTTTAAGTTTACTGGCGGGAAAAAATATTAAAATGTCAGAGCTTAGAAAATCTTTACCAGAATATTTTATGGTTAAAGACAGAATTGATTTAAGCAAGGGGTTTGATGTTAAAGGATTACTTTTAAAAATTAAAGAAGAATATAGTTCAGAAAAAATAACTGATATTGATGGAATAAAAATTGATTGGGTAGATTCTTGGGTCCATTTGCGCGCTTCAAATACCGAGCCTATCATTAGGATTTATGCCGAGGCTAAAACATTGAAATTAGCCGAAGAGAGAGTGGGTGGAATTAAAGAGAAGATATTAGCTAATATTAAATAATAATTCAATAGTTACTCGGGTTGTTTATAATCTTAAAAAATGCTAGAATATAATGGAAATTCGATTTGAATTTCCTTTATTTTTAATGAAATTTCCCTGAATAAGGAATATGTTATTATGACTCGTATTATCATCCTAGCAGCCGGCAAAGGCACGCGCATGAATTCAGAATTACCAAAAGTTTTAGTTCCTTTAAATGGAAGACCGATGATTAAATATTTAATGGATTCAGTTGTGGTCTCTGGCGTTGATAAATGCCCGATTATTGTTGTTTCACCGGATAATCAGGGCATTATCGCTGAGACCTTAAAAGAATATAAGGTTGAATACGCAATCCAAGATAAGCAGTTAGGAACCGGCCATGCCGTTGCTTGTGCGCAAAATGCTTTTGAGAAAAATGGCGCGAAGCCTAAAAATATTATTGTTCTTTATGGCGATCATCCTTTCTTAAAAACAGAATCTATTAAAAAATTTGCCGGCTTAAATCAGGAAGCTTTAACTATTATGCCGACCGACTTGCCCGATTATAAAGATTGGCGTCAAAATTTTTATCATTGGGGGAGAATTGTTCGCGGACTTGATGGTCAAGTAGAAAGAATTGTTGAATTTAAAGATGCGAGCGACGAGGAAAAACTAATTACCGAAGTCAACCCCGGTTTTATGAGTTTTAATTATGACTGGCTATTTAAAAACATTAATGATTTGAGAAATAATAATAGCCAGAGCGAATATTATTTAACTGATATGGTTAAAATCGCCTTTGACTCTCAATATGAAGTTGGGACGATTAATATAGAAGCTCATGAAGCGATGGGCGTGAATAGTCTTGAGGAACTAAAGATTGCGGAGAATCTTCTGAAGTAGATTACTTTGTATAATTTAGAATAAATATATGTTAAAAATTGGCATTTCCGGCAATCGGGGCAGCTTTTCCGAAGAAGCTGCTAACCACTATTGCCATAAAAATAAAGTTAAAGATTACGAGTTAATTTATTTAATTAGCGTTGAAAGGGTGCTGCAGGCGCTTGATGATAAAGAAATTGATCAAGGGATTTTCCCAATTGAAAATTCTAACGGCGGCATCGTTTATGAAGCGGTGCATGCGATGAGCCGGCATGTTTTTGAGATTGATACTATTTTTGAGATTGATGTCAGGCATTGCCTCTTAGCTAAACCAGGCGTTAATGTCAGCGATATAAATTTAGTTGTCTCTCATCCTCAAGGGCTTAAGCAATGCCGCATGTACTTAAAGAGGAAATGGGAATCAACCGATTTAAAAGAATATGCCGACACTGCTCAGGCCGCCGCTGATTTGCGCGACGGAATCTTATCTAAACAAGCGGCCGTTATTACTTCTCGAGCCTGCGCTGAGTTATATGGCTTAGATATTTTAGAAGAAAATATTCAAGATTTGAAATTTAATTTTACTAGTTTTATCGCCACCAAGATTAACAAAAATTAATAAGAAAAATCATCGAAACATTCTAGCGAATATCAGCCAAAATAAGCATTGTCTTTAAAAAAACGATAAAATTAGCTAAAATATAGATATGTTGAGTGCATAAAAAGGCACTGTTAGATTTTTAGATATTTTTCTATTTAAGCCAATTGCTTATGTTTCGTATTGGCAAAACAATTTCCGGGATTCTTTTAGTGGTCTTTTTTGTCGCGCTGGCGGCCATCGCGACAACTTTTTATGAAGCTGATAAGGACGAGCAGGCGGAAATAAAAAACATGTCACTATTAAAGAAGGGTGGGGAAACAATAGATTTTATTTCTAATTTTGCTAGTTCTTGGGCGGCTCAGCGGACAAAGAGCGAGGTAACCGGAAAAGCTAACCAGTTTTTAAATAACATTCAAGAAATTGCTTCTAGTACGGATAAGTTTTTGCCGGCAGAGGCGAAAGACCAGCCGGACGCTCCGCCAGTTACCCTGGAGGCCGTTTCGGAAACAGCTGTGCCCGCTTTAGGGGATTTAATGGGTGAGGGGCGTGACTTATTAACAGAAGGGAAAGACATTTTAAAAAATGAAACATCTTCGGATTTAAAAGAACGCTGGTCGGGCGCAAAATTTTGGGAGTATAGAAAGAATGAAAGTGGCGCGGAAATAATTTTATCTTCCAAAAATGGGCAGGAGTATATTATTCCCTTGCCGTTTAAATTATTATCGGAAAAGCAGTAATAATTGAAGATTCTTTAGCTCTGATAATAATGTTTTGTTGATAATTTTTTTAAGATTCTATAATGAGCAATTTGTTATAATATAATTGTTAATAAAAATAAGAATATAAAAGTATGGCTAAAGAAAAAGTGAAGAGAGTTACTCAGGAACGATCTGAGAATAAAGACAAGCGAGAAGAGGCGGCGCTACAAGCGATTGAACAAATTCGCAGTAAATTCGGCGAAGGCTCAATTATGCGTTTTGGTGAAATTCAAAAAACGAATGTTGATGCTATTCCGACCGGTTGTTTGTCATTAGACATGGCCTTTGGAATCGGCGGCGTGCCTCGGGGCCGCATTATTGAAATCTATGGGCCAGAGTCCTCTGGTAAGACGACTTTAGCGCAGCATATCGTCGCTGAAGTTCAGAAAATGGGCGGGATTGCCGCTTTTGTTGACGCTGAACACGCTCTGGATCCTGACTATGCGGCTAAAATTGGCGTTAATGTTAAAGAGATGTTATTGTCTCAGCCGGATAGCGGTGAGCAAGCGCTAGATATTGTCGAGACCTTGGTTCGCTCTAATGCGGTCGACGTCATTGTCGTCGATAGCGTCGCCGCTTTAGTCCCTCAGAAAGAAATTGAAGGTGATATGGGCGACCAACACATGGGCTTACAAGCGCGTCTTATGAGTCAGGCGCTGCGCAAATTAACCGCCGCTATCGCGAAGACTAAAACAGTGGTTATTTTTATTAATCAAATTAGAAATAAAATCGGCGTTTTCTTTGGTAACCCCGAAACGACTTCTGGCGGCAATGCTTTAAAATTTTATTGTTCGGTTCGTGTTGAAATTCGTCGGGCCGCTCAAATTAAACAAGGAGAAAAAATTATCGGTAATCGCGTTAAGGTTAAGATTGTAAAAAATAAAGTAGCCGCTCCGTTTAAGACTTGCGAATTTGATATTATGTATAATCAAGGAATTTCCTTAGCCGGAGATTTAGTAGATTTAGGCGTTGAATATGAGGTTATTAAGAAGAGCGGTAATAGTTATTCTTTTGGCGAGGTTAAGCTGGGCACGGGCCGTGAGACCGCCAAAAAGGCCCTGCAAGATGATAAAAAATTAATGACCGAAATTCGTAAAGCCATTTTAGTCGCCGCTAAAGCAAAAGAAGCAGAATAGTTTTAAAAAAAATAATTAAGCTTTAATACAAAAATCAGCTAATTCTAGCTGATTTTTGTATTATTAAATATCGCAACGATTGACTTTTTATTCTACTTGTAGTATAATTATTAATCGTAGTTGCTCTTTAAAAATATCTTATATTAGTTTAATTGTTAAGTAAATCGCCCTGGCTAGCGGTTTTTTTAGCAGTTAAACTAATATTATAAATAAACAAAAAAACGGCAGCGGAGGGCCAATGTTATGGAATATACAGAAAGTATCAGAAACAAATATTCTTTGGAGAGCTTAGAATATCATGTAAGAATTGGAAGCTCTCAAGGCTATTTAGAAGACATTCTCAACAACCTTGAAGAAGAGGATCTGCTCGAGGCCTGCATTATCTGCCAAGGGTCAATTGAAGCAGTTAAGAGATATTCTTTATGTCTCTTACAGAAAGTAGGCATGGAAACAATCGCTCTTAATCTAAGAGGATTTTTAGAAGCCCTGATTGTCAATAAGGATGGACTGCATCAGACTTGTTTGGACTGTTTAAAAAAAGTAGACAGTGAATGGTTGAATAATGGCTTAGGAGATTTATTATTAGCTATTCGTTCTGATTTCTTCATGGTTCGTTTTTATGGCGAGGAATTAATAAGCATAATCAAGCCTGAACATCTTAAGTTGCGGAAAAGAATGATTCTTTCTGAATATGACTCTATCCAGGAAAATTGCCAGCCGGATTACCGGCGGGTCATAAACTATCTGATGGTAAATATTTTAGAAGAATTTGACTTGCTTGATGTTTATGAAAATAAACAACTACTCCAAACGCTTGCCCAGTCGGATAATCAAAAATTGAAAGAAGCGGCACGCTTTAATCTTCTTAGAATGATTAAGGAGGACTGTCACAACAATGAGTCATTCCACAAGCTTATGGTGCATTGGAAATTTTTGTCCGATTGTGAAGCTTCACCGGTCATTAGAGTCGAGGAGACGGCAACCTTAATAAAATTAGACTTGATTGAGCGCTTCTCCATCAGAAGAAAGGAAGATAATATTAATTATCTGATTAATTTGCAGAAATCAGGTAATAAGGAAATCAGAGGGACTTCCAGAAAAATCGCTTTAGATATTTTGGAAAAATGGCCGAAGGAAAATTTATTTAAGTATCGTAATTTTCTTATCCGTTGTCAGGAATCGAAATCCCCGTTGGCCCGGTCTCAGGCAAAAGGGTTGATAGAAAAAATAACAAACTATCAATGGAGCCAGGATGTTGAAGGTTTGCTGAACTGGCACTTATCAGGATTCACTCATGTCAGGAGGACAGTCAGAAAAATATTAGTTCGATTGCCGGACCTGTATTTATCAAAAAAGATTCTTCCGGCTCTTTTGGACGCTCAGCGATCCGTTGATCCGGTACAGCGTAAATTATCGCTTATTCTGGCTAATAAGATTAGTCAGGAAGAACTGAGGAAGGCTAAAAAGGTTATAAAAGAGGCCTCAGGGAAGAGGCAAAAAAATAAATCTTCTTTAGCCACTAGCTTACTCGAGAAAGTAAGTTAACGCTTAAAGAAGATTATAAATAAAACCCCAGGATTTAATCCCGGGGTTTTTAATTTGCTATTTCTTTTTCTCGACTTCTTTAATAATCTTTTTTATCTCTTTGGTAATTTTAGTAATTGATTGTCGGCCGTCAACTTCTTTCAATATTCCATTTGCTTTGTAATAGCCTAATATCGGTTCAGTTAGTTTCTTGTATACTTTTAATCTGGTTTCAATGGTTTTCAAG
Source organism: uncultured Gammaproteobacteria bacterium (assembly GCA_964587195.1). Classification (GTDB taxonomy): domain Bacteria; phylum Patescibacteriota; class Patescibacteriia; order Patescibacteriales; family UBA12465; genus UBA12465. The sequence continues at coordinate 9,289 of CAZPKN010000006.1, forward strand.
TTATCATCACTGCGTCCCGAGCTTTTGCCGCGTTTCAAAATTCTCTTTAAAGCCTCTTGTTGGTCCAATTTTAAATTTATTACCAGGCCTATTCTTGTTTTACTTTGTTTAGCGAGTTTATCCAGCTCTCTAGCTTGGCCAAGGGTGCGCGGATAGCCATCAAAAATAAAGCCTTTTTCTCTTTTATTTTTTTCAATATAGTCTTTGACAATTTTAATAATAATGGCATTAGGGATTAATTCGCCTTTGTCCATATAGCCTTTTATCTTCTTCCCTAATTGTTTATTGTTTAGCATTTGCCGGGACAATTGTCCGCTGGAAAGATGGCTGAGGCCATGTTCAACGGCAATAATTTTTGCTTGCGTTCCCTTGCCGGCCCCCGGAGAACCGAAAATAACGATGTTCATTGATTTAAATTTAATATTTTTATCCGCGTTTAGTATAGCGTAAAAACTGAAATAAGGCAAAGTGTGGCTAAACAAAAAACAAGCCCTTCGGGCTTATTTCTTAGTGCGCCGTGCAGGATTCGAACCTGCGACCATCTCCTTAAGAGGGAGCTGCTCTACCAGCTGAGCTAACAGCGCAAAATATTAATTTGTAAAACGGTGGCGGGGGCGGGGATCGAACCCGCGACCTTAGCGTTATGAGTGCTACGCTCTAACCAGCTGAGCTACCCAGCCATATATTCATTAGGGAAACTTGTAAGTTAAGACCCGTAGTTTACCCAGCTATTCTATAACAAATAAAAATCAATTTCAACCCCTAAGTTATCCGGTGCGCCCGGCAGGATTTGAACCCACAACCCCTTGGTCCGAAGCCAAGTGCTCTATCCAATTGAGCTACGAGCGCCACAAAACGCCCTTAGTCTCCAATGGCTAACCATTGAGGGGCGTTTAAATTATCTTTTTCCTTTTAAAGCTTGTTTGAGGTGGTAACCGGTCTTAAATTTCGCTACCTTAACCGCCGGAATAGTAATTCTTTCGTTCGGTTTTTGAGGGTTTACCCCGCCTCTTGAATAGCGGACGCGGGACAAAAATGTTCCGAAGCCAGCAATAGTGACTTCACGGTCATTTTTTAGTTCCTCGACGATAGTGTCGGTTAAGACATCAATCATCTTTTCCGCTTGTTTCTTGTTTAAGCCTTCGACATCATGATAAATTTTGTCGACGAGCTGCGCTTTGTTCATAAATTTGTTAGTTAACAAATAAACGCGATTATTTAAGCTAAATTAGCTTAGCGAGCATATTCCGTTACCCGCATTTCCCGGATAACGTTTACTTTTATCTCACCTGGATATTTTAACTCATTTTCTATCTTTTTTGCAATATCCCTAGCCAAATTATAAGCCTTGATATCATTAATAGCATTTGGTTCTACGAAAACGCGTACTTCGCGTCCAGCCTGAATAGCATAGACTTTTTCAATGCCTTCGAAGCTCATGGCAATCTTTTCGAGCTCTTCTAAACGCTGCAAGTAGTTTTCATAGTTATCGTTACGGGCGCCAGGGCGAGCTGAGGAGATGGCATCAGCCACTTTAACTATTACGGAGATTAGTGAGGCTGGCTTATCATCATGATGGGTTGCAATTGGGGCGATAATTTCTTCTGGCAGATTGAATTTTTTAGCGATGTCGCGGCCAATTTCGGTATGGTTGCCTTGGACTTCGTGGTCAACTGCTTTTCCGATGTCATGTAATAATCCGCCTTTCTTGGCGAGGGTAACATCAGCGCCTAATTCTTCAGCTAACATGGCGGCTAGGTGAGCAACTTCAATTGAATGGCGCAAAGTGTTTTGGCCGTAGCTGGTACGGTATTTCAGGCGGCCAAGAATTTGAACTAGCTTAGGATCAAATCCAGTAACGCCAACTTCATACATTGCTTCTTCACCAGCTTTTTTAATATCAACGGCGATATCTTTTTTCGCATTTTCAACCGCATCTTCAATTTTAGTTGGATGAATGCGGCCATCTTTAATTAAATAATCAAGCGTTTTTTTAGCAATATGGCGGCGAATCAAAGAGAAGCCGGAGACAGTAATGGCGTTTGGAGTATCGTCGACGATAATTTCGACGCCAGTCATGTTTTCAATTGCTTTAATATTTCTCCCTTCACGACCAATAATGCGGCCCTTCATCTCGTCGCTTGGTAAATCAACAGTCGTTGTAGTTAGCTCAACAGTATAATTAGAAACCATTCTTTGCATAGCGAGTGCCATAATATCTTTTGCTTTTTCGCCTAAAGAATCTTCGGCATAATTTTCTAGTTTAGCAATTCGAACCTTCAAATCTTCAGCGGCATTAGCCTCAACTTTTTCCATTAAAAGATTTTTTGCTTCTTCTGGGCTTAGTTTAGATATTTCTGCTAATTTAGTTTCTTGCTCTTCTTTAATGTTTTTAATTTTCTCTTTAATTTCCTGAACCTCGTTTACTTTGTCATAGAGCTTCTGTTGTTTTTCTTGAAGATCAAGTAGTTTTTGCGAGAAAGAGTTTTCTCTTTGTTCTAGTCTTTGTTGTAGCTGGCTAATTTCATTACGGCGACTAGATTCTTCTTTTTTAGCCTCTTCAATGATTTTTATCGCCTTATCCTGAGCTTTTAAAAGCAGCTCTTTTTCTTTAAGCCTAGCTTCATTGATTAATTTTTCGGCTTTTTCGGTTGCATTGTCGACTTTTGAAGTCGCCACTTTCTTGTAATAGACGAGGCCTATAAAAAAACCGCCGATAGCCAGGATGACATACAAGACATAATTAAGATATTCCATATAATAGATATATGTCTTTAGGAGGCAAAAGTGGCGGATGACAAATTATTTAATTTGAACAACAATAAGCACTTGTAAAAGTGATATTTTAGAAGATATATTTTTCAGCTAAATTTAATTTTTTAGCTAACATTAGAATAGAATTCTGAATTAACATAATTTCACAATCTTCGAAAATGATTTTTATAACAACTTTAAACAGTGATTATTTTTTCCACCTAGGTCCTAAAAACAGATTTTTAATAAATTATAAATTTATATTATTACCTTAGCATTAAATTCTTGTTTTGGGAAGGGCGGAGTTGTTTTTAGCTAGTATTGACACAAATATCGTTATGTGATATGATGGGCGAATGCCTAGCTCGTGAAGCTAGGGCTCAATTCCGGGGGCTGTCCGGAAAATAGTATTTTAAAAAAAAGAACAGAGTTATGCCATTGAAAAAAAAGAACATTATCGCCGCTGAGCGAGGTAAAAAGAGTAAAAAACCGATTTCCAAGGGTCTGCAGGCAGAGGTTATCTCTAGACTGCAAAACAAGGGTTTAACCACTAAAATGTGCCATGACATCATTCAATCTACGGATGATTACTTGGCCGAAAAAATGGTTGAGGCCCTGCAAAGAGCCCTGGAAGAAGAGGAAAGAGCTCAAAAAGCTTCTTAGCGGAGAAAGGAGGTAGATGAGGAAAAAAATAATCATTTTTATATCTCTTGCTGCGGCAACCGCTGTCATGGCTACGCCGTGGAGAGATTTATTTTTTGAGACGTCGGTTTGTTTGAGGGTGGCGCCTGAAGCGCCGGTTAGACAACCGGAGAAAAAAAATAACGTCCCGACGTATATTTGTATGACGGCGGCGATTATGCCTGAAAAAATTAAGATTTCTGATCGCGGCCCTAAGGGATGGCGAAACCTCAATTTTAGCCATGGGTCTTGGAAAAATTTTTTTGGAAAAAATAAATTCTCCAGCCCTAGCGCTAACATTGGGCGACGGAGAAAGATTTAGTATTTATACCCTGGATTTATTAAAAATTCAGGGTTTTTTATATCTAAACGTTGACTAAACGCTAAAAATAACGTAATATTAAACAATAGATAAGGGAAGTTAAAAGGAATTATCCTTTTTATTTTACTAATATTAAACAAATAGACTATGAATATTACCGAGCTGGCTAGAATGCTACGAATTTCTCCTCAAGAATTGCGCGATTTATTGCCGCAGCTCGGCTTTGCGATTGGTCAAAAGGCGATTAAAGTTGATAATAATACCGCTAAAAAAATTCTAAAAGAATGGCCGCGTTTGCGCCGCGAATGGGAGGCGAAGAAAGCGGAAGCGGAAATAAAAAAACAAGACGAAGTTTTGCCAAAAGAAAAGAAAACGATTGCTGTTCCGCGCGTTATTACCGTTCGGGCATATGCTGAGTTAGCGGGAATTCCAGTTAACCGTGTTTTAGCAGAATTAATGAAGAATGGCGTCTTTACCTCGATTAATGAGAAAATTGATTTTGATACCGCTTTGATTATCGGTGAAAATCTTAATCTTGATGTGCAAGAAGCGGAGGTTGGCGTTATTGATGAAGATGATAAAGAAGATAAAAAATTAGAAAATATTTTAGCTCAAGAAAATGAAGCCGATTTAATCGATAGAGCTCCGGTTATTGTTGTTATGGGTCATGTTGATCACGGAAAAACTAGACTACTCGACTCTATTCGTAGTACTAACGTCGTGGCCGGCGAAGCAGGCGGCATTACTCAGCATATTGGCGCTTACCAGATTACTAGAAAAGATAGAGCGATTACTTTTATTGATACTCCTGGTCATGAAGCTTTTACCGCTATGCGTAGTCGTGGCGCCAAGGTGGCAGATATTGCAATTTTAGTCGTCGCGGCCGATGATGGCGTTAAGCCGCAAACTGTCGAGGCGTTTCGTATTATTGAGGCCGCCAAAATTCCATACTTAGTTGCAATTAATAAAATAGATAAGCCGACAGCCGATATTAATAAGACTAAACAAGAATTATCAACCCAGTTAAATATTACTCCTGAAGACTGGGGCGGAAAAACTATTTGCGCGCCGATTTCTGCTAAAGACGGGACAGGCATTGAAGAGTTATTGGATATGGTTTTGCTTTTAGCTGATACGGAAGCGAGTAATCTAAAAGCCAATCCTGACGCTCAGGCGGCCGGAACAGTCGTCGAATCTAATGTTGATAAAGCAGCTGGCCCCTTAGCAACTATTCTAGTCCAGAACGGCACCCTGAGAGTTGGCGATCAATTATGTTTTAATGAAGTTATTTACGGAAAGGTTAAATCTTTAAAAAACTATAAAGGCGAGGATATTATTAGCGCTGGTCCATCAACTCCGGCTAAAATTTTAGGTTTAAAAATTTCTCCAGCGGTTGGCGATATTTTAAATGTTGGAGAAGGTGAGAAAGTTAAAACCAAAAAAATAAAAACTGCTTCTCAGGCCGCTGATTTTATCCCGGCCGACAACGATAATCATGCCGACGATAAAACGCCGAAGTTAAATGTAATTATTAAATCTGATTTCTTAGGCTCGGCCGAGGCGATTGAAGAGTCTTTAATGAAATTAAATAATGAAAAAGTTAAGGTTAGAGTAATCAGTAAGGGCCTGGGCTATATTACCGAAGGCGATATTAAGCGCGCTGAAGATTCCGGGGCAACTGTTTTAGGCTTTAATGTTCGCATGTCGCCGGCAATTGAAATTTTAGTCCGTGAACGCCAAGTAAACGTTAAATTATTTTCCATTATTTACGATTTAATCAGATATGCCAAAGAAGAAATGCAACTGCTAGTTAAACCGGAAATTAATCGGGTTGATTTAGGCCGCTTGAAAGTCTTAGCTGTTTTTCGAACGGAAACCGATAGCCAAATAGTCGGCGGCAAAGTTTTAGATGGAGAATTACAGAACAATGCCCTAATAGACGTTAAGCGCGGCGATGATTTTATTGTCTCCGGAAAATTATCTCGTCTGCAGTCTGGAAAACAGGATGTTAATATGGTTGAGCGTGATCAGGAGGCCGGTATTAAATACGAAGGAAAGCCTTTAATTGAAGAGGGCGATATTCTAGTTGTTTATAAAGAAGAAAGAATCGTTAATAAGATTTAAATATGGCGAGCATGGAAAGGTTAAATGAATTATTGTTAGAAGAACTAGCCCAGGCGGTTAATCGCGAGGTGGGGGTTGAGAACGCTCTTTTAACGATTACTTACGTTGAATGCTCACCAGACTTAAAACAGGCAAAAGTCGGCTTTTCAATTCTGCCCGATAAGTTAGCTGGTACGGCCCTTAGAAAATTAACTGGAGCGACTAGCCAGATAGTCGGAATTTTAAAGAAGCGCGTTAAACTGAGAAAAATCCCGCATTTAATCTGGGAGTTTGATGCGACCGAAAGAGAAGCGGGAAGACTTGAAGATTTAATAGAGGAGGCGGTTGAAAGCGATCAATAGATAGTATTTAAGTATTTTAATAGCTAAAGCTGTCCAGTCCCAAGGCTGGACTTTTTTGTTTTTATAGGCTAGAATATCAGATTGCGATTATTATTAAAAGTCCATGAGTTTTATAGAAAAACTACAATTAGCCTACGAAAAAATGTCTACGGCGAGAAATATTTTGCTTGTCGGTCATACTTTTCCTGACGCCGACGCCATTTCTTCCTTAGGCGCGATGGTAGAAGTGTCTCAAAAAATGGGACTGGCTTTTTATGCTTTTGCGGATAATAAACCAGAGCAAGCTTATAGTTTTATTAATAATGAAGCGCTCGTTAATTCCATAGAACCTGATGATTTAAGAATCTTTGATATTATCTTAATTGTTGATTGTGGTTCAATTTCTCGTACCGGCCTAGAAGTTCGTCTGCGTCAGTTAATAAAAGATGAACAAGCCGGCTTGTTAAGCCGCCGTCCTTATATTATTGAATTTGATCATCACGAGCAACAAGAGCCGTATGCTGATTTAGAAATTCGCGATTCGGCTAAGGCGGCAACAACGGAAATTGTTTATCATTTTTTAAGCGCTAACCATTTAGAAATAACGAAAACTTTAGCGGATTGTATTTTAATAGGCCTTATGACTGATACGGGGCATTTTCTACACGCTAATGCTTCGCGCGAGGCGCTAGCCATTGCCTCAGAAATGCTTTTGCGCGGCGCATCCTTGCCAAAAATTATTAATAAGACCGCTCATAATAAAAGCTTCGCGACTTTAAAAGTCTGGGGACGAGTTTTAGAGAAAATGAAATTTAACGAAGAAACCGGTTTAGCCGCTTCCGCCTTATCAAAGAAAGAAATTGGCGAATTACTAACTCCGGTCGAAAAAGAAGCTAACGCTGACTTATTCGGCGACATTGTTTCTTTTTTAAGTTATTTATCAGGAGTAAAAATCGCTTTGTTTTTAAGAGAAGAAGGCGAGCTCGTTAAGGCTAGTTTAAGAACTAATGATGATAATATCGATGTCGCGGCTTTAGCGGCTAAATGGGGCGGCGGCGGCCATAAAAAAGCGGCCGGGTTTTCGGTTAAGGGGTATTTGAAAGAAACCACTACCGGCTGGGCGATAGTTAAATAAAATGTAGATTAAAATAATAAATATTAACCTTTAAAATGAGATTCTAGGCGAGATCGAAAAAACGAGGTAAGCCTAGAAATAAGAAATGGAAACAAACAAAAAAATTGCGTGGTTTATCGAACCGTTAAACCCACACACTAATGAGGTTATCGCTCGGCGCCTGGCCGAGTTAAATGAAATTGCTGATAGCGCTAGCCAGCTGATGGAAGACGATAAAGGGAAAGAACATTCCGTTTATCGTCTGGTGTCTCACCGGCGCGCATCTGAGTTCTATAAAAGTAAGACTAAATTTGAACTAAAGTTCAAGGTCTATACTAAAACCGGTTCTGCGCCGCTTAGGGAGTCAGTCATCGATTCAGAGGCGTTCAAGCGGAAGAAAAAAGTTAAAAAGGCTATTAAAAATGCCGGGCTATAAAACCGGCGTCTCACAATAAACCCGACCAATAGGCCGGGTTTTAAATTTATTTTCTCTTTTGACTATTTTTTTCTCGCCAGGCTTTGATGTCTTTGTGGTTACCACTTAACAGTATTTTAGGAATAGGATATTTTTTGGTGCCGACTTTAAATATTTCCGGTCTGGTATACTGCGGATATTCATTAACTCCCTCTTCAGAATGGGATTCCTCAATAATACTTTCCTTATTTCCCAAGACGCCAGGAATAAGTCTAGTAATAGAGTCTATAATGGTTAAGGCCGGCAGCTCCCCGCCGGTTAGAACATAATCACCGACCGATATTTCTTCGTCAATAAAATGCTTAATTCGAGCATCAACTCCTTCGTAGCGGCCACAGATAAAAACTATTTCTTCCAACTTAGAATATTTTTTCGCTAAAGATTGATTCCAGGTTTTTCCAGAGGCCGACATTAAAATAACTTTCCGTTTACTAGGCTTAACTTTTTTATTTAATTTTTTAATAGCCGTAATTGCCTTGTATAATGGTTCGATTTTCATCAGCATGCCGGCTCCGCCCCCGTAAGGGGTATCGTCAACTGTCTTGTGTTTGTCATTTGTATAGTCGCGAAGATTATGGATTTTAAAGCGGACTAATTTTTTATCGGCGGCTCTTTTTAGAATACTCTCATTTAAATATGAGTCAAAAATACTTGGGAAAATGGTTAACAGATGAAATTTCATAAAATTTTTATTATAAGCCAATTATAACAAAAAACACCGTTTTTAGCACGGTGTTTTTTGTATATTTTATTTGGCTTGATTTTAGATGTTTAAATCATCAATCGCAGAGGTGTCGATTTCATCGCGTTCCTCACGAGGAGCGTGACGATGGCTGCCGCCTTCTGGATCATAGATTTTCAGGTTAACGCGGGAATTGTTCTTAGCGCCGACGATCTTCAATAAAGTTCTGATCGCTTGGGCGGTTTGGCCCTTGCGGCCGATAACGTAACCCATGTCAGCCGGATTGATCTTTAGGGTCAATAAGACACCTCTTTCATCAATCGTTCTATCGACAACTACATCGTTAGGGTTGCCAACGATTTCCTTTACGATAGTTTCTAAAAACTGCTTGTCTTGTTCTACCATACGTTTGGTTTTAATGTTATTAAATGACTGCTAAGTCGCAGATTTATAAATTTATTATGACAGAATAGAGTAATTTGTCAATTCAGGGGCAACACTTTATTCAGCGGCCTCGGTAGTTTCCACTGGAGTTTCAATAGTTTCTTCAACTGGAGCCTCAACAACTTCCTCGGCTGGAGCCGCAGAGACCTCAGGAGAGCTAGCGGCCTTTTTCTTGTCTTCTTTAGCTTTAATTTGGCTCTGGCGCTTCTCACTAACTTTACCAGGCTTTGAAGCGGTCGCTTTTTTGCCTTCGACAACCTTCTTTTCAATTAAAAGATTATTAACGGTCGCCGTCATTTGCGCGCCCTTAGAAATCCAGTAGTTAACTCTATCAGCCTTAACGACTAATTCCTTAGAATGAGGGTTGTAAGCACCTAAAATTTCTAGAACGTTTCCATACGGATCACGGCCTTTTTCAGAAATAACCAAGCGAAACATTTTCTTATTGGTTTTTCCAGTTTGGGATAGTTTGATTGCTAACATAGTTTTTTGTTTATCAGTATTATTTTCTATTGGGAAATAATAGCTAAATATTAGTAAAAAGTCAATGGTCTTAATTATTGCCTCGGACGAGGGCGTGAGTCGCGTCTATCGCCGCCAAAACTTGGTCGTCTGCTGCCGCCGCCAAAACTTGGTCGCGGGCTACCGAATCCATTGCCGTTAGACTTGCCCTTTTCATCCTTCCAAAGGGGGGTATTTTCATTTAAGCCTTTCATGGTTAAATTAATGCGTCCCTGGTCGTCAATTTCTCTGATTTTTACGGTTACGACGTCACCGACGCTTAAGAAGTCGCTTGGTTTTTCAATGCGGTAGGGAGCCAGTTCGCTAACATGAACCATACCATCTTGATTAGCGTTTAAAGATACAAAAGCGCCAAAGTCCATTAAACGGACAACTTTACCGGTAATTATTTCGCCAGCCTCAAAAACATGAACAATTTCTTTAACTTGTCTAACCGCTTCGGCAACCATTGCTGCGTCGGTTCCGCAAATCATTACTAAGCCGTCATCTTCAATGTCGATACTAACGCCGGTTTCATCAATAATACGATTAATAACTTTTCCGCCTGGGCCGATAATGGCGCCGATTTTTTCTGGATCGACCGAGAAGCTAGTAATGCGTGGGGCGTATTTAGATAATTCTGGGCGAGGAGCAGGAATAGCGTTAGTTACTACTTTTAAAATTTCATTTAAAGCCTCGCGTCCTTGAGTTAAGGTTTGGCGAATAATCGCTTCGTCTAGTCCGATGGTTTTAGTATCTAATTGAATGGCCGTTAACCCAGCGTCGGTTCCGGTTATTTTGAAATCCATTCCGCCTTCGCCATCTTCTAGATCTTGGATGTCAGTTAAAACTGTCCAGCGGCTCATATCTGGAAGAGATGCTAGCCCCATAGCAATTCCTACAACCGGTTTTTTAATCGGCACACCGGCATCCATTAAAGCTAAAGTTGAAGCACAAGTTGAAGCCATTGAAGACGAACCGTTTGAGCCCAGTGTTTCGGAAACGACGCGGATAGTATAAGGAAAATCTTCTTTAGCAGGAATAAGCGGCATTAAAGCCTTTTCAGCGAGTGCGCCATGACCAATTTCACGGCGGCCAGTGCCGCGCAAGGGGGAAGCTTCACCGACTGAATATGGCGGAAAATTATAATGATGCATGTAGCGCTTCTTACTCGCTCCTTCTAAACCTTCAAGTGATTGCTCCATACCGGGGGCACCTAAAGTTACGATAGACATGACTTGTGTTTCTCCGCGTGAGAACAAAGATGAGCCGTGAACGCGGGGGAGAATGGCTACGTCAGAAGACAAGGGACGAATTTGGGTTAAGGGACGACCATCAACACGACGTTGATTATCCAAAATTGCTTTAGTGATTTCCTCATCGACAACTTTTTCAACCAGTTTTTTAATAACATAGGAACGACCGTCTTTCTCAACGCCAGCTTCGAATAAATATTTATCCAATTGATTTTTTATTTCTGCCACCGCTGCCTTTCTTTCGGCTTTAGTGTAATAAGCTTCATCAAATAAGATATTAGCTACATTTTCTTTTAACCAAGCCTCGCCTTTAACTAGCAATTCTTTCTTGGCTTCCTCTTTAGCGATTTCTTCAGGCGTTTTTAGAGCTTCTTTAATAGATTTTTCTTTAGGACTAACAGCCGCTTTTAATTCTTTAATTAAATCGATAGCGGCAGCTAAAGATTTTTGTCCGGCGATAATAGCGTCGCCGACAATGTTTTCGGGAACTTCATTGGCACCCGCTTCTAACATTAAAACACGTTCGCTAGTTCCGGCGACGATTAAATCTAAACTGCTCAAAGCTTGTTGTTCGTAGCTTGGGTTAAAAACGAATTCGCCGTTAATAAGTCCGACGCGGATACCGGCAATCGGGCCAGCCCAGTTAACGCCAGAAATAGATAAGGCAGCTGACGCGGCGATTAAAGAGACAATATCGTAATCATTTTCACCATCAACCGCTAAAACAGAAATAATAACCTGAACATCGCGCCTATCGCTTTGATCAAATAAAGGACGAATAGAGCGGTCTATCATGCGACCGGTTAAAACTGATTGATCGCTAGGGCGCCCTTCGCGCTTAATCCATTGTGACCCCTTGATAATGCCGGCGGCATATAATTTTTCTTCAAAATCAACCATCAGAGGGAAGAAGTCGACTCCATCCCGCTCGGTTTTTGCTTGGACGACATTGGCCATTACGACCGTTTCGCCGTATTGGACTAAAACAGAAGCGTCAGCTTGAAGCGCTAAACGTCCGGTTTTAATAGTAAGCTCATGGCCCAGCCATTGTGTCTTAAACACTTTTTCATTTGTCATTTGTTTGTTTGGCCTGGCCATCAAATTAAAGGACTGTATTTTGATACAGTGCTATCTATTTAATGGTCAGACGCTATTAATTATTTAAATTTATTGTTATTAACGTTTTCCTTGGCGGCTGAAAATCAAGAATTTTTTATCGGCCCCTAAATCGATATAATCATCCGCTTCTTCAATCAGACGAGAAGAGCAGGTCTTACGGAAGGCCATTATTTCTACAAGGCAACCTTTATTGTTTTGTAAGTAAGAAACAAGCGGTAAATAATCACCGTCCCCAGAAACTATTACAATAACATCAAGTTTATCGGCTAATTTAATAGCGTCAATCGCAATTCCTACATCCCAATCAGCCTTTTTCGAGCCACCGGCAAAGATTTGTAAGTCTTTCATTTTAACTTCAAAGCCTTGTTGTTCGAGCGCCTCTAAAAAAGGTAGCTCCTCTTTGTTTTCCGTCCGGATAGCATAAGCAGTGGCCCGAATAAGTTTCCGGTCGGCCACTGCTTTGCTTAAAATCTCTTTGAAGTTAACTTTGCGGTTATACAAATTCTTGGCGGAATGATACATGTTTGAGACGTCCACCAATACTCCTACTCTTTGTTCTTTATGCTTGATCATTTTGATTATTTTTCATCTTCACCGATTTCCTCTACTAGCTCTTCGCCTTCTTCAGAATCGATATAATTTTTTTCTTTCTTCTTTTCTTCTTCCTCTTCTTCCTTCAACTTCTGAGCAATCTTTAACTTTAATTTATCGGCTAGCTCAGCAAATTGCTCAGCGTTTTCTTTTTGCAAGTATTTCAGAAGTTTGCGTCTTTCGCCAACTTTTTTTAATAGTCCCCGGCGAGAAGAGAAGTCGTGCTTGTGTTTTTTTAAGTGTTCAGTTAGTTCTTTAATTTCCTCGGTTAAAATGGCGATTTGTACTTGAGGGGACCCGGTATCGGTCTCATGAACACGAAATTTTTTAATGATTTTTTCCTTGGCTTTTTTGTCCAACATAAATTCTTGGGCTTAATCCGAGAAATGGGCTAAGCTAACCCTTATCCCAGAAAAAGTTTGTTAGTTAATTATTATTTTAAAGCGTTAACTTTTTTCATTAAGCGGGATTTCTTACGAGAAGCAGTGTTTTTCTTAATAACCCCTTTTTTAGCGGCCTTATCTATCGCCTTTATAGTCATAGAACAAGATTCTTTGACCTGCTTATCGCCGGCAGCGATTTGTTTTAAGTTAGTTTTAGTTAAGCCCTTCATTTTAATAGAGACGAGCTTATTAGCGGCCTTTCTTTTGACGTTTTTGCGTAATTCTTTTTCGGCCGATTTCTTATTTGGCATACGGAATTTTCTAAATTTAGTTAATTAAAAGTAATCCAATGCTAACATAATAATAAATAAAAATCAAGAGGGCGCGAAAAATTTTATTATTTTAAAATAATTTAAAAAAATAGACTTTTTTAGGTGATTTTGCTATAATTAGCGTATCTAAAACCGGTTTATTTTTATCTATTATTAGTCATTTTTATCTCAAATATTGACATTTCTGTGATTATGTGATATAGTTATTAGCGTTAAATTAGGCAAAATTTATTTTTTATAAAAAATTAAAATATTAATAATTTTTAATCTAAAAAGTATGTTTAAAGAATCTAGTTTTTTTGGGAAAATTTTTCCTAAAAAAACTGAAAACTCGTCAAAAGAAACAGGGGTCCAAGAAGAGATTGTCTTAGAAGATCAAAAAAATGTCTCCACTAAAAACCAAGCGCTAGTTGAGAAAGAAACGTCGGAAGAAAATTTAGCCCCAGGCCCTCTAGAAGGTCTTTCTTTAGAAGAGCGATTTAATGTTTTAGTAGATAAAAAATCCGAAATAGATTCCTTAGAAGAGCGTCGTCGAGAATTTTATATTGATGCTAAAAATTTAGAAGATAAAATGATTGTCATGGGGATTACTGATGAACAAAAAAAAGAAATCAGAAGTCAGATAGTTGCTCAAGGAGGAGAAATTTCTGAACAAATCAGTCAGATTAAAAAAGATTATGGTATTGAGGCTACGCCAGTTGAAGTTTTAAGCTTGCGTTATAAAATGCTAGAAGCGGAAGTTGATCGAGTGCAGAAAGCTCTAGAAAGTAATAGAAGAGAATTAAAACCACAAGTTTACGGGCTGTTGCTTAATATCCAGGCAGGGCATAATAGTCAATTAAGATATCAAGAGTTGCTGAATATACTGCATATTGATAAATATAGTAAAATTTCCGAAGTGGCCGATTTTCTTAATGATGCTAATACTGACTATCGTGAAGAAATACCAAAAATAAAAAAATTAATTGAAGATTTATCATCTAATATCGAAAAAGGGACTATCTATAAAACAGATGGGGAAATAGAAGCGGCTGAAATAAGGTTGAACCGAATTAAGAAGCTTTGGGGCAAGACAGATTCGGACTTACAAGAGGCAAAAAATAAGTCTGGCCGCTTCGCTGAACGAAAATAAAATTAGAGCTATAGTATAAATAAAAAACACCGCTTTATAAGCGGTGTTTTTTGTGTCGGGGTGGAGAGATTCGAACTCTCGATCTTCTGGTCCCAAACCAGACGCCTTAGACCAACTGGGCCACACCCCGTCTATAAAAATCAAACCAAAGCCCCTTGCTTAGGTTCAATTTTTTATCTAGTTATTTTTGTGCCCCGGGTCAGAATCGAACTGACGACACAAGGATTTTCCTTGACTACTTAAGTTTCCTTAAGGATTGGACTATATCATCTCCGCTTAATGAATTAAGTACGGAGTCGGGCGCTCGCGGCGGGGTTATTGCTGGGCTCACCCGCTAGTCTCTACACCTTCTTTAATCATTAATCCCAATTAAAGCTTGGCTCGGGATTGCCTTTCCATGAAACATGGAGTCAGGTTTCCCCGAATTCACCCGATTTTTCATCCCCATATTACTACGGGGCGGACCGAAAACCAGTCCTTTGCTCTACCACTGAGCTACCGAGGCCTTAGAACCGGTGTGGTTCTAATCAGTCTTATCACTAAAACCGGTTGCGGGAGTCGGACTCGAACCGACGACCTCTAGGTTATGGGCCTAGCGAGCTGCCAACTGCTCTATCCCGCTATACTTATGTCGTTTTTAAAAACAAACAAGTGGGCGATGGAGGATTCGAACCTCCGACCTCAACATTATCAGTGTTGCGCTCTAACCAACTGAGCTAATCGCCCAATAAAATTACGAGTAGAAATATAACAAATAATAAATAAAAAGGCAAGCAATTCTAAGTGGAGTATTATAGTTCGGCAATAAGCAGCATTAATTCTGTCTTAACCTGGCTTAGGCCGGTTTTATTGGCAAAATCAAGATGTATTAACCGATCTAAAATATTCTTTAAAGTTGCAGATGAAAAGTTATGCGCTTGAGCTAGCCCCTTTTTAATTACGTAGGGATGCAATTTAAGCTTGCTCTCGATATTGCTCTGATTGGCGCCTGTATCAAGCAAGCTTCTAATTTGCAGTAAAATTTTAATTTGCCTGATCAACATGGAAATTAAATATTCATCGCTTAAACCGGCGGCATATTGCTCCTCGAGCAACCTAAGGGCGACAGCTTTATTTTTAGCGCTAAGTGCATCAGTCAGTGCGAAAATATCTTCAGAAACAGCCCCGACGCACAAATCATTAACATCTTGTTCGGTAATGATATTTGTTTGGCTATAAAAAGCGAGCTTCTTTATGTCATTAGCTATAGTCCAAGTGTCGCCGCCGCTAGTAACTAATAGTCGTGCGGCTGCCTTTGCCAAAAATTCTTTATTGTATTTAGCCGCTTCTTTTTTAATGAAGGTTAGAAGTTGTAAATTATTAAGCAGCTTGAATTCTTGGACAAATTTTTGTTTTCCTAAAAAGGCAAATAACTTTTTAGCATCAACTTTAAGACTGCTTTCTTTGCCACCGACTTCTTCGTCAATGAAAATAATAATAATTTCTTCATTTTGAGTAAATCTTTTTAAATAATCAGTCAGCTCTGTAAATAGGCCAGATTTTTTATTTTTAAAAATATCATTAATAATAACCAGTCTTTTTTTAACAAACAGAGAGCCGGTATTAATTTTTTCAGTTAAATCTTTTAAAGAAGTTTCGCGTCCGTCAACTAAAATTAAACTACCCGCATCCTTGTCGGTTTCAGCAATAAACTTATTTTTCATTTCTTGGAGCAGGCGACGACTGCGGAAAGCATCGGCGCCATGCAGGAAAATAATCATATTAAATCTTTGAAATATCAACCTGCTCTAAATTAGGCAGTTTCTTTTCTAAAAACTTTTCAGCCGCTAATTTAAAATTAGCCGGAGAATCAGTCGTATAATATTTTACCTTCGGTGATTTTTCTTCGCTTAAACCTAATTCAGAATGTTTGTTGAGGTAATTTTTCAAGCTACTGGCAATAATCTCTCCGGGATGCGGGACATAAACTCGGCGTCCCATTATTTTTACAACCTCTTTGTATAGAAAGGGGTAATGGGTGCAAGCGAGAATGAGGGCATTAACCTGTTTGGTTTTTAGAGAATGCAGATATTTTTTTAGAATCATCTTAGTCTCCGGTTTTTTCAACCAGCCTTCTTCAATTAAAGGAACAAGTAAGGGGGCGCTTTGCTGATAAACTATCGCGGTCGGATTAAGCTTTTTTAATTCTGAGGGGTAGGCATTTGAATTAACAGTCGCCCTGGTTCCTAAGATACCAATTTTTTTGAATCTCTTTACGCCTGCAGACTCTACTAGCGGCTTGATAACCCCCAGTATCCGTCTATCAGGATATTTTTTTGGTAGATATTCCTGCTGGAGGCGGCGCAGTGCTTGAGCGGAGGCGGTATTACAAGCAATAATAATTAAATTGCAGCCTTGAGAAAAAAGAAAATCAACTGCTTCGCGCGCATATTCGTAAATTGTTTCTGGAGATTTTGATCCATACGGCAAGCGAGCATTATCACCAAGGTAGAGGTAGTTATATTTAGGTAGGTCTTTAAGGAAATATTTTAAAACCGTCAGGCCCCCTAAGCCAGAATCAAAAATTCCAATAATGTTTTTAGGTTTATTCCCTGACATATTTTTTAAACAGATCGCCTCGTTCTTTATAGTTTTTAAATATTCCGAAACTAGCGCAAGCAGTCGAGAGTAGGACAACGTCTCCGGGGAGTGCTTCACGTTTAGCATATTTGACGGCCTCTGACATGTCGTTTGCTAGTTGGAGCTTGTTAGCGGGAAAATTTTGTTTTTTTAGTTCTTTTTTTATTTTTTCACTTCCGGCCCCGGGCAGAAGGATAAGAAACTTAACTTTTTTCTTAATTGTTTTTGCGAGCGATTCAAAACTCGCTCCTTTATCGGCTCCGCCGGCAATCTGAATTAGGGGATCGTTAAAGGATTTTAAATCTAAAACAGTGCTTTCTGGAGTAGTTGAAAAACTATTATCAAAATATCTAACCCCGCTTATCCCTTTAACGAATTCTAGGCGGTGCTCAAGATTACTAAATTTGGCAACACTTTTCAAGGCAATTTTTTCGCTTATTTTTAAAACCTTGGCAACTTCCAGGGCGGCGCCGATATTTTCTTGATTATAATTACCAATTAATTTTGAAGTGGCTTGACTTGGAGAAAAATAAATTATCTTTCCAGGCAAATCAGTCTTGGCCAGACGATTTTTTAGTGACTGGCTAACTATTAAATATTGATTAGATTTTTGCCTGGCGATATTTAACTTTGCTTGCCAATATTTAGAATAAGAAGCATGAAAATTAGGGTTATTGGGATCGGCAGGGGCTAAATGTTCTTTATATAGATTAGTGATCACTGCTAGACGTGGCGATAATTTCAGATCTTCAAGTTGAAAACTAGATAGTTCTAAAACGACGTAGTCGCTGGGCTTTATTTTATCAACGAAACCCAAAGGAGCAATGCCAATATTACCACCTAGCCAGACCTTTTTCCCGGCGTCTTTTAATATCTTATAAATTAAACTGGCCGTTGTTCCTTTACCTTTTGTTCCGGTAACGCCAATAATATTTTTAGTCGGGCAAATCTCCATGAATAGGTTTAAAGGGCTACTTAATTTCGTTTTTTTGTTTCTTAAAGCTTCTTGAATCCCGGGGCAGCTAATCGGCCAACCGGGCGAGCGGAATAATATATCAAATTCGCCTAAATTTTTATTAAATCCTTTCGGATCTTGGCGGAAATCTTTAATAGTTACTTCAGACTTTATTTTATGTTTTTTAAGCAAAGCCAATAGAGCCTGATTATCAAGACCTAGCCCAAGCAGAGCGATTTTTTTCTGATGTAATTTTTCTAAAGCAGGGTAGCGCATAGTAATTTATTTAAGATCTCCCCAGTTATCACCGCTATTTTGATCGGCAATAATCGGAATGCGCAGCGGTAAAATTTCCTCCATAATTCTTTTTATTTTTGGCGCGTAGAAATTTAGCTTATCCTCTTTTACTTCAAAAATCAATTCATCATGAACCTGAAGCAGCATTTTTATTTCTTCTTCTTTCCCCTCTATTAATTCATTGATTTTTACCATGGCCATTTTTATCATATCAGCGGCGGTTCCTTGTAGAGGAGTATTAATAGCCATGCGCTCGGCGCTTTTTCTGACCATGCCGATATTAGAATTTATATCCGGCAGAGGTCGCTTGCGTCCGAATAGAGTAATCGCATAGCCACTGTCTTGAGCCGCTTTGATTGAGTTATTAACCATTTTCTTAATGCTTGGATAAGCGAGAAAATATTTTTTAATAAATGCACTAGCTTGATAATAAGGGATGCCGGCGCTTTGGCTTAGGCCGTGCGGACCTTGCCCATAAACAATACCGAAGTTAATTGCCTTCGCTTCGCGGCGCATACTTTTGGTTACCTCGCCTAAAGGTACGCCGTTAATTTCGGCAGCGGTAGCGGCATGAATGTCCTCATTATTTTTAAACGCGCTTATCATTTTTTTATCTCCGGAAATATGAGCAGCTAAGCGAAGTTCAATTTGTGAATAATCGAAACCTAGTAATTTATAACCTTTTTCAGCAATAAAAGCCGCTCTGATTTTTTGTCCCTCTTCAGTCCGAGCGGGAATATTTTGTAAATTCGGGTCGCTTGAAGACAGGCGGCCGGTAGCGGCGATAGTTTGGTTGAAACTAGTATGAATACGGCCAGTCTTTTTATTAACTAGAGCCGGTAAAGTATTTAAGTAGGTCGTTTGTAATTTATTTAATTCGCGATATTCGCGCAGTTCGTTGATAATCGGATGAGCTTCGCTTAATTTTTCCAGTTCATCTTCAGCGGTTGAAAATCCAGTCTTGGTTTTTTTAATATTTTCGGTCGAGATAGCTAACTTAACAAATAAAATTTCTTTTAATTGCTTAGTCGAATTAATATTAAATTTTTCGCCGGCTAATTTATAAATATCTTTTTCTAGTTTAGATATCTTGGAGCCGACTTCGGCGCTTAAAGCTTTGATAGGCGGTAAAGATAATTTAATGCCGTTATTTTCCATAGAACCAAGAACCGACGCCAAGGGAAGTTCTAATTTAGAAAATAAATCATTTAAATCCTCGGTTTTCAAACGCTTATCTAAAACTTTTACTAAACGACCAGTAAAATCAGCGTCTTCTCCGGCGTAAATACTTAATTTTTCTAAATTTATTTCCTCGAAGTTAAGGGTTAACTGGGTCGGCTGAGTAGCCGCTAAATCTTTTTTGCTGATTTTTTCAAAACCAAGTTCACTAAAAGCGAGAGAGTCGAGATTATGTTGTCTATTGCCTGGGTTAAGTAAATATGAAGCGAGCATCGTATCAAAAGCAATCCCTTTTAAGTTTATTTGATTATTTTTTAAAACGCGCCAATCAAATTTTAAATTATGACCGTACTTTTTTATTTTATCATCTTCTAAAATAGGCCTTAGCTTTTCTAAGCGATCTGGACTGGCAACGATAAAATAAGCTTCGCCTTCTTTCCAGGAAAAACTTATCCCAATTAACCTATCATTTAAAGGGTCTAGTCCAGATGTTTCCGTATCAAGAGTAAAACTTTTTTGCGTTTCCAGTTTTTTCAAGAAAATATTAAATTTTTTATCATCCCTTATTAATTCGTAATGAAATTTTTCTATGTTACGGCTGAATTTTTCGGCAGCGGTTTTAGTGGTGCCTGATTCTCGCTTCGTATCGTCATTGTCGCTGGCTTTTTCCTCTCCAGATTTTTCCTTCGTCGCGCCTGAAGCCATTTTGTCGCGCAATTCTTTAACTTTTAAAAGCAAAGATTTAAATTCTAGTTCGCTAAATATTTTTAAAACGTTATCTAGATTAAAATTAGAAAAAGTTATGTCCGGTAAAGTAAATTTAAGCGGCGCCGCGCAGTTAATGGTCGCTAGCTCGCGGCTCAAATAGGCATTATTTTTACTAGCTTTTAAAAGCTCGATAATCCGAGGCTTGATATTAGGATGATTTTTTTCAGCTGCCCCGTAAACGCCTTCTAAAGTCTTAAACTCAACTAGTAAATCACTGGCAGTTTTTTCTCCAATTCCTTTGACGCCCGGAATATTATCGCTCACATCACCACGCAAAGCTTTATAGTCAATAATTTGGTTGGGGTTAAGATTATAGCGAGCGCGAACTTGTTCTTCGTCATACAAAACGCTATCAGATAATCCACGGCTCATGGTATAAACTTTAGTTTTTTCGTTAACTAGTTGTAGGGTATCCAAATCACCGGTAATAATAATTTTTTCTAAGTTTTTTTCTTTTTCGGTCTGGCGGCAAATCGTGCCGATTAAGTCATCAGCCTCAAACCCGCTCAGTTCAAAAATCGGAATATTAAAAGCCTCGGCCACTTTTTTAACTAAAGGGATTTGCTCATATAGTTCATCGGGAGCCTTAACGCGAGTTGCTTTATATTCGGCATAGGCTTCGTGACGAAAAGTTGGCCCTTTTTTATCAAGCGTTAAAACGACATATTCTGGCTTAAACTCATTTAAGGCCTTAAGCAAAAAAGAGGTAAAACCGTAGACAGCATTAACTAGTAGGCCCTTTTTGGTTCGTAGATTTGGCGGAATAGCGTGAAAACTCCTATGAATTAAGGCGTTCCCGTCGATGATGATTAGTTTTGGTTTGTTTTTAGACATGTTTTAATTTTATCACCTTTAAGCGGTCGGGGCAATTTGACATTAAACCTTTTGTTTGACAAGCGTTAGATTAAATATTAAAGTGATCTATTGATAAAAGTTTCTATTTTTATCATATTTCTTTGAAAATTTAATAAACAAAATAAAATTAACATCAGCTGGTAGGAGGGGCTGTTATTATGAACTTAGAACACAAAACTATCCAAAACAAATTAAAGCCCTATCAAAATGCTTTAATTTTTTCGCAGTTTATTTCTTCGCAAAGTTTAGGCCGTCGCCATTCTTTAGTTGAAGATGACGAAGATATGATGTATTTAGGAGCGCTTGACCCATTTTTTATTGACAAAACAAAGTTAAGACTCAGCCCTTTTTTACCAAGATTGTCCGGCGTTTCCCAAGTTTTTCTCAGCTGTGCTAGGTCGAACAGACTGAATCATACTGAGGAAGTTGTGTCGATTGCGACAACCATAGGACGCATTTTAGGCTTAAATGTTCACTTGGTAGAAGCGATTGCGCTTCTTCATGATTTTGGTCATCCTTTCTGTGGACACCTAGGAGAGCGCTTGATAGGCGAATTCTCGGGACGAGAGTTTAATCATGCCGTTATGAGTATTGTTATTGCTCAGAAGATTGCTCGAGACGGGAAAGGACTGAACTTATCCTATGAAACGCTGGAAGGAGCGCTCGGGCATCAGCGCGCAGATGGTAGCTTGGAACCAGATTATAGCAAACCGGCAGAATATGGAGTACTTATAATTGCCGATAAACTGGCTTGTGTCTTGTCTGATTTAGAAGCGGCAGTTCGACGCAGTCATATTGGTCGCGATAAATTACCGCTTGAATTCTTTGCGCTTGGGCATAATCACCCGACTAGGTTATTCAACTGCATCTTTGCGCTTATCAAAGAAAGTGCTGAAAAAGGCAAAATATCTTTTGTGGAATCAGAGATAGCGCGACAATTTGAGGCACTGAGACAATGGAATTATAAAAACTTTTATTATCCACTCGACAATGAGCCTTTTAGGGAAAAGATTAAAACTGATTTTAAAAAAGCCTATGCTTTTCTTTATGATTTGTTTTCGGGCTTTGATTACGACCCATTTTTAGTATTTGTCCTGATGACCGACAGAGAAATTCTGAAAATTATGAAGACGGTTAATACAAACCGGGAATTGATTTATAAAAAGAACTTTTTGAATCAATTTCCAGCGTTGGAAATTGCGGCTAACTTACCCGACCATAAAAAAATCAACATTTTCAATGCCGATTTGGATAAGAGTAAGTTCAAGATGTTTGATTATTTCGCCGATTAATTTTCTCGGCGACTAAAATTATAGAAGCTTTGCGCATTTGCAGAGCTTTTTTATTAGTGGACTATGGCGGATTCGAACCGACGACCTTTCCGATGTGAACGGAACGCTCTAGCCAGCTGAGCTAATAGTCCTTTTATAAAAGCCGGCTGTGGGGCCGGTTTAGTAGTGGGCAAGAGAGGACTTGAACCTCCATGATATTGCTATCACTACGACCTGAACGTAGCGCGTCTACCAGTTTCGCCACTTGCCCTCAAGATTATCTATAGAGACGTTATTTCAATGTTATACCAGGCCCAAAAATTTTTCAACAGATGATACTCTGTTAAATATCTTATTTTTATTAAAAAAAGACTGGATGTTAATCTAGTCTTTTTTTAGTGGACCCTAAGGGATTTCCGCGCTCGCTTTTCTATCGAAAAGCTCACTTGTCCAGACCGGCCGCTAAGCCCTGCGCCAGCTCGGGCTTATCGTCGCTCGACTAATAGTCGTCGCTAAAACGCTCCTCCTATTGTCTCGCCCTGCCTGCCGGTAGGCGGGTCGCCGCCTGTTCTCATCCCTTAGTTGCGAATCACCAACAAAAAAATTCCTGACTTTGTCAGGAATTTTCTTTGTTTGTGGACCCTAAGGGATTTCCGCCCTCGCTTTTCTTCCGAAAAGCTCGCTTGTCCAGAGGCAGCGCCGAGCCCTGCGCCAGCTCGGGCTCGTCGACGCTCAACTGCATACTCGCCGCTCAAAATAGCGGCTCGTATTTGTTTCGCTCCTGCCTAGTTCGAATCCCTTAGTTGCGAATTACTAAATAAAAAGACCTGACATTCGTCAGATCTTTTTATTTAGTGGACCCTAAGGGATTCGAACCCTTGACCCCCTGCTTGCAAAGCAGGTGCTCTAGCCAGCTGAGCTAAGGGCCCATGACAGGCGCTTCGATAAGCGACTTTCTGATTATAAACAGAAAATAAAAATTTGTGAAGGGGGTTAATTATAGCGAGTCAGCGGACTAGTTACCCAACCCAGAAATTCCGGTCCGCTGCCAGTCATAACAATCGTTCCAATAATAATAAATAACAAGCCAACCAGCTTATAACCGAGACGACTGCCGCCCTCGACGCCTAACTTTTCCTCAAACCACGCAATGCGTCCGAAGTTAGACATCATCCATTCCGTTTTAACAACCAGCCATAGGCCGATAATCATAATAATTATGCCTAAGAAGATTTGTCCCATATTTTTATTTTATATAATTTAAAGGATTATATTTAGTGCCGTTAATAATGACTTCAAAATGTAAATGCGAGCCAGTTGAGCGACCGGTTGAGCCCATAGCAGCAATGACTTCTCCTCTAGTAACAGTGTCGCCGACTTTTACATATAATTTAGAAGCGTGTCCATATCGGGTCTTCATTCCGCCGCCATGATCAATGACAATAGTATTTCCATAGCCGCCGTTGTATCCGCCCTGAGAAATAATAACTTTACCATCTTCAGCCGCATAAAGCGGCGTTCCAATTTTATTAGCAATATCTAAACCAGGATGACTCCAAGAGAAATATTGAGTAATTCTATTTCCGGAAGTAGGCCAAGCCAGCTTAGTTGTGCTTGGTTTGGCGGGCGGGTTAACTAAGTCTTTAATAACGGAAACGCCGGTATAGCTATTCGTGCTTGGCTTAGCAACAGCGACGCTAGGAGTAATTTTTCGAGCGCCAGGTAGTAGAATTTTTTGTCCGATAGTTAAGCTGCTGCCAAGAGAATTGGTTTCAATTATTTTATTCATCTCTATATTATAGGTTTGCGCCAATTTTGCCAAAGTATCACCCTTTTTAATGGTATAAAGCAGGCCGCTTTGCGGAGGAATCGTTAGCTTATCACCAATTCTTAGCAAACTATAAGCGCCTAAATCATTAGCCCAGAGAATAGTATTAACAGTGAGACCAAAATTTCTGGCAATTGAAGAAACGGTATCGCCTGGCTGGACGGTGTAATAAATAATTTCTCGACGAGCAGGGATTTCCGAGTCCCCAATAACCATATTTAAATCTGCGCCAGTGGTTGGCTTAAGAATCAAGTCATGGTCTTCATTGAAAAATAAAGAATCAATCGGTAAAATTTCTTCTCCGGCGGCGAGCTCCTCCTCTTTTTTAAGTGTTAAACTCTCATCAGAGTACTTATCAGCGATCCCCAACAAAGAATTAGTTGGCAGGACTGTCTCTTCGATTAATTCTTCTTCAGGCGCCATGGTAAATTCATTCTGGATTAAGTTGGAAATAACTGTTTGACGTATTTTTGTCTGCATCGCGCTCGCTCTTCTCGGACCGATGATATTAGACAAGCTAATTAACGTGATTAAAATAAAAATTAGGGGGTAAACGGGCTGGCGCCAAACTAATTCCCAAGGAGTGTTCTTAATAATTCCCCGATTACGCAATTTAAAAGTCTGATAGTATATTTTTACTAATATTTTGTAAAAAACATCTTTAAAAATAAACCGCAGCGATATGGCGATAAATTTCACCGGATAACTAATCAGCTTTTTTAAAAGAATCAGCCCTTTGATAGACAAAAGGCCGGTTTCAACGGCAAATTTCTTTAGTTGGCTTATTAAGCGTTTTTTAATAATATTGAAATTAATAGTAAGTTTATACTAACATTTTCCTCCTTTTTTCGTCAATTTAAAAAAATTCTTCCTAAGCCAGAAGAATTTTTTTAAGAAATGATAAATTAAGAAACAATAATGGTAAAAGGCTGAGTTTTGCCATAGGCTTTTGGGCCCTCTAGGCAAAATTTAGCAATGTTTTTTTGAAAATAGGGCGGTTGGGATTTTTGAATAAGCCCGACTAAGTAATAAGTAAGAGCCATGGCTAGGCCTGGCCCGATATTTTTTAAATTTTTTATTTCCAGGCGATTCTTTTTTACTCCGAAATAAAGATTCTTGCCCAAACTAATTACTAATTCTTTGTTGGCCGGATGAACGAATTTAGCGTGTCTGGCTTGACCGTAACTGAAGGCGCGCAATGATAAATTTGGACCGAATAGCTCATCTCTTTTTATTTCCAGCATCGGAGCAATGGCCGCTAACTCATCAGGAACAATAAAAGAGAAGGCTTTGTATTTTTTTAAATTAGGGATTCTAAGAGGCTTAATAAAGCTTTTTATGTTTTTCGCCTTTTCAGAGCTAGCGGATAATAACATGCCTAGATAAGTCGAAACGTTATAGGTATATGGTTCGGGTAGTTTATGATAACTGAAAACCTGATCCGCTAGTTTGGCAGCGGTTGATTCTGGGTTGCAAGTCATTAAAATTGTTGTAAGCTGATATTTTTTAGCCAGTTTAACCTCCCAAACTGAGTCCTTTTCTCCAGATGCAGATATGATAAGCGCTTCTTTGATAATTTTCTTCTTAATTAAATCTTGGTAGGTTTTTAAAATGACTTTAAAATTGCTTTCGCTGGCAATTACTGCTTTTTTCCCAGAAAAAAGTAATTGGGCAGTATTATAGGCGTTGCCGCTACCGACCACAATAGGAAAAGATAACGATTTTAAATTTAACTTGCTCGGTTTTTTTTGAGTGAAGAAATCAAGCGCCATTAAAACTGTTTCATCAAGCGTCGGTAAGTTATTATAATTCATATTTTTACGTTATTTTACTTGTTTTTTTATTATAATCTATCTTGATTTTTATTTCAATTTGGGTTAGGATAAAAATGATAATTAATAAGAATTTTTCTATGTCAGGACACTCCAAATGGGCGACTACTCATCGTCAAAAAGAACTAGTCGATGCTAAGCGAGGCGCTATTTTTACTAAACTAGGCAATATTATTACGATTGCGGCGCGCAAGGGCGGCGACCCGAACGCTAATCCGTCTTTACGAGCAGCGATTGATAGGGCGCGTGATGCGAGCATGCCTAAGGATAATATTGAAAGAGCAATAAAAAAAGGAACGGGCGAATTAGCCGGGGAAACAGTTGAAGAATTATATTATGAAGGGATTTTGCCGCCGGGCATTCAAGTGGTTGTTAAATGCTTAACTGATAATAAGAATCGTAGCGGCGCGACCGTTCGTCATGCCTTTACTAAAAATGGCGGCGCTTTCGGGGCTGTTTTATGGAACTTTGATCAGCGCGGGGTAATTAGGATTACTACTCAAGAGACCAGGGAAAAAAATATTACCCTTGAAGATTTGGAATTAGAATTAATAGATTTAGGCATTATTGACTTTATCAAAGAAGATGATGGCATCTCCATCCAGACTGAAATTTCCGACCTGCAAAAGATTAAAGAATTTCTAGAAACTAAAAATCTAAAAATTGAATCAGCGGAGATAGAATATGTCGCTAAAGAAAAAATGACGCTAGCGGACAGTGAACAAGAAAGAATTGATAAATTTTTTGAGTCCCTGGAAGATAACGAGGATGTGAGCGATTATTATACTAATTTGCTTTAAGCCCTTTTCTATGGCTCGAGCAAAAATTATTTTAGGAATAGACCCGGGCATAGCTGATACGGGCTATGGAATTATTAAAGCAGAAGGCAGTCATTTGACTTGTTTGGCTTATGGTTCTATTAAAACATCGACTCAAACTGATTTAATCAGTCGCCTAGAGTCCTTGCATCAAGAATTAGATAAGATTATAAAAAAGTTCCGTCCAGATTATTCGGCTGTCGAACAATTATTTTTTAATAAGAATGTGAAAACAGCGCTTATCGTCGGTCAGGCGCGTGGCGTCGCCCTTTTAACTCTTAAACAAAATAAATTACCGGTTTTTGAATATACGCCAGCGCAAGTTAAGTCGGCCGTTGCCGCTTACGGCCAAGCCTCTAAATTACAAGTACAGAAAATGGTTAAGCTGATTCTTAATTTAAAAGAACTGCCGCGGCCGGATGACGCCGCCGATGCTTTAGCTATTGCTATCTGTGCCTTAAATTGCCGCTTATGCCAAAAAAATTAAAAATAGTTCATATTGCCTCTGAGGTCGCGCCGTTTTCTAAAACCGGCGGACTGGGAGACGTAACGCGCAGTTTGCCCAAGGCTTTAAAAAGATTAGGGCATGATGTCATGATTATTACTCCTCTTTACGGAAAATCTATTGATAAGAAAAAACATCATTTAAAATTAATATCGGAAAATGTTGTCGTGCGCTTGAATTCTCAAGAAGAGGTTAAAGTTAATTATTGGCAGGGGTATTTAATGGAAGGTTTGCCGGTTTATTTTATTGAAAATAAAAAATTTTTTTCCAAACATAAGAAGATTTACGGCTCGGGTCGCGAGAATGCGCGCTTTTTAGTTTTCAGCGTCGCCGCCTTAAAACTCTTGTCAGTTTTAAAATTGCCGGTTGATATTATTCACTGTCATGATTGGCAGACAGGATTAATCCCTCATTATTTAAAAACAGATTTTCGCTATTCTAAAACTCTAAAAAAAGCGAAAACTATTTTTACCATCCATAACTTAATTTTTCAGCTCGGACATAATTGGTGGGAAATACCACTTGAAAGGAGAGACTACGGTCGTGGCAAAGTTCCGCGCCTCGATGACCCAAGATTAGAAGATATTAATTTTGCTAAGCGAGCCATCTTGTCAGCCGATTTAATAAATACGGTCAGCGAGCAATATCGGGAAGAAATCATGACTAAAAAATTTGGCCAGGATTTACAACGCATCTTGCGCAATCGTGCCGATCGCCTGTTTGGCATTATTAATGGCATTGATCATAATACTTATAACCCGGAAAAGGATAAGGATTTGTATAAGCGGTACTCCTTAAACGAAATTGATATTAAATTTGATAATAAAAAATATTTACAGAAAAAAATTGGTTTACCGGTTATTAATGTTCCCGTTGTCTGCACAACTTCACGAGTTACTTTCCAAAAAGGCTTTAACCTGATTTTGAAAGTTATTGATAGTTTGCTGAAGTTGAACATTCAGTTAATATTTTTAGGCGACGGCAATAAAGAATATATAGAACCGCTTAAAAAATTACAGCGTAAGAATAAAAATAAGTTAATTTGGCTGCCATTTGATCAGAAAAAAGAAAGCTTACTTTATGCTGCTTCCGATTTGTTCTTACTGCCCTCAAATCATGAACCCTGTGGCATTAACCAATTAATTGCCATGCGTTACGGTTGCATTCCGGTCGTTCGCGCTATCGGCGGTTTGCATGATACGGTTACAAATTTTAATCCGACCACTGGCAAAGGAACTGGCTTTACTTTTAAAACCGAAGACGCTCATATGTTTTATGCGGCCGTTGTTCGGGCTTTAGAAAATTATAAGCATGAAAAAGTTTGGCGCAGTCTTGTTATGCGCGCCATGAAACAGTCAACGAGCTGGGAAATTCCGGCTAAGAAATACGTTGAGCTCTATAAAAAAGCGATTAACGATTAAATTATGACTTGGATTAATTTCCTTCACTTTTATCAGCCGGCTAATACCGAGTTTTATAATATCCGAAAAGCCCTTGATAAAAGCTATTGGCGTCTGATTAGATTAATGGAAGAACATCCTAATTTGCGGATGACTTTTAATATTAGCGGTTGTCTCCTTGAAAGACTAGAAGATGCCGGCGAGAAAGCTTTTTTAGAGCGTTTAAAATTTTTAGTTGCTAAAGGCCGAGTAGAATTAACCGGCTCGGCCTACTATCATGGCTTTCTCCCGCTTTTGCCGGAAAAAGAAGTTTGGCGTCAAATAAAAGCGAATGAAAAAATATTAAAGAGAATTTTTGGTAAAAATTTTAAGCCTAAAGGGTTTTTCTTGCCCGAGATGGCTTATTCAGAAGCTGTTGCTGGTCTAGTTAGAAAGGCCGGTTATGACTGGATTATTCTGGATGAAATGGCTTACAGCGGCGGAGGCAGGTCTAAACCAAAAATCAATCAAGCTTATGTTGATGTGGCGAGTGGTTTAAGAATATTTTTTCGTCATCGCGATATTTCCAGCGCTTATCCGCCCGATGTTATTTTGCCGGCGCTTATTAGTAATCAGAAGGAGTTAAAAAAACAAAATAACAAAGACAAACAGAAAAATAAGCCAGAAGTATTTCTAACCGCGACTGATGCCGAGCTTTATGGTCTGCGTCATGAGGATCCGAGCGCTGAATTGGAAAAGATTGCTAAACAGACCGAACTCAAAACGATGACTATTTCCGATTATCAAAAAAAGCTACCGAAAAAATCCGAAAAGATAAAAATTTATCCTTGCTCTTGGGAGTCTACGCCTAGCGAAATTAGATTGGGTCGTCCTTATGCACTCTGGCAGGATAAGAATAATAAGATTCAGGTAAATTTATGGAAGCTGGCGCATCTCGCTCTCGGCCTGGAGGAAAAATATAAAGCAGATAAAAACTATTATTGGTACCGCTGGCATTTATCACGCGGTTTAGCCAGTTGCACTTTTTGGTGGGCGAGCGCGCGGGACTTTTCTAAAGTTTTTGGGCCATATGCTTGGAGTCCCGATGATATTGAGCGCGGTCTGGAGGATTTAATCAGAAGCATTCGATCTTTAAATGATAAGCGGACCAAAAAAGCTAAGCTAGAAGCAGAAAAGTTGTATTTAAAGATTAAAAAAATGATTTGGGAGGAACATTGGAAAAAACATTGGCGCAAACAATATGAATAAGATTCTACATTTGTTAGATGAAGAATTTGCTCGCGATTATTTAAGACGCAAAGCCTTGCCTTTGTATCCGCAATTTTCCGACATCGCTCGCGTTAAGATACGGCCTTATAAAAAAATGATTTGGGAGACGACATACCATGTCGTTATCGGTTTTGAAGTTGATTTTAGCGATGCCAGTGGTGAAATTTGGAAAATTCCGCTGGTCTGTTCGGCACATAGTAATGAGCCGCGCGAAAACGTTTATAAAGTTCTGCATTATCTTTGGTTTAAAAAGTTTAACGATCCAGAAATCGTTTTGCCGCGGCCGCTTTTTTTCTCAAAGGGCTTTAACGGGTCTTTTTATGAGGCGATTGCCGGAGAAAATCTGCTTTATTATATAAAGCATAATAATGTTTCGGAAATGGAAAAAATTATTAAATCGGCGGCTCGTTTATTTGCCAGACTGCACGCTACGCCGGTTGAGCCGGAGGCGAATTTTAATCCCTTAAATTCTCATATT
Source organism: uncultured Gammaproteobacteria bacterium (assembly GCA_964587195.1). Taxonomy (GTDB): domain Bacteria; phylum Patescibacteriota; class Patescibacteriia; order Patescibacteriales; family UBA12465; genus UBA12465. The sequence continues at coordinate 39,593 of CAZPKN010000006.1, forward strand.
AAAACAGTTATTCCCGGGGTTGATAATATTTTTAAAGAGATGGAAGCGCGCTACCCGGGGCGCTACTCTGACGATTTACGCTGTTTCTATGATTATTTTATTGCCCAGGAAGAGTCTTATTTCGCCACTAGTCCCGAGTTAAAACTTATTCACGGGGATGCTCATCCGGAAAATATTATTAAGACCGGAGAAGATTCTATCGGTATAATTGATTTTACCGATTTTTGTTTAGGAGACTTTGCTAGAGATTTAGGGACTTTTATGCAGCAGTTAGAGTATAAGATAATGGCCAAAATAGGAGACGTCGACTTTGCTGAAAAAATGAAAAAATTATTTATAGACACTTATTTACAAGCCGCCAATTTGTCCAATAGCCCGGAACTGCAAAAACGTCTTAAGCTTTATTACAATTGGACGGCAATTAGAACGGCGACTTATTTATTTTTGAAATTTGATGCTCACCCTGAGCAGGGCGATGCCTTATTCCAAAAAGCTAAACAGAATTTAAATTTGTAAACCAAGATGAGAAAAAACAAACGCTTGACCATTGCCCATTTACACGTTTGGGACAAGAATAATAAAGGCGACCATGCTATTGTTTTAGCGGTTCAAGAGCTTTTAAAGAAACATTTTTCCGGCTGTCGCATTATTGATTATCCGGTATCGCTTTTAAAAGAAGGGACTTTAAAGGAGGCCGAGAAAATAAATCAAGCGGATTTAGTCATTATCGGCGGAGGCGGAATTTTTTATTCTTATTTTTTGCCTTATAGCCAGGAATTTATTTCTACCATTACTAAGCCAATAATTATTTTTGGGGCCGGTTATATTCGGGAAGTCGACGCCCCGGCTTTAAGTCGAGTAGCCGCCAAAAGCGTTACCTTTTTAGTTAATCAAGCGGCCATGGTTGGGGTTCGTGATTTTAATACTAAAAAATTTCTAACTAAATACGGAGTTAAACCAGTCAAAATAAAAGTCATTGGTGATCCAGCAGCACTATTGTCAGAAAAAAGGCCAAATGCCGTTACATTAAAAAGATTAGCTCTAGCAAACATAAGCGCATCTCCTAAGAATTCTGGAAAAAAGAAAAATACTAGGCCGGTTAGAATCGGTTTAAATTTAAATTATTCCGGCTGGCTTGGTTTTGGGAAATGGCGCGATGATATTTTAAGCGCTTATCAAGAAGTAGTTAATTATTTTAAAAAAGAATATGGCGATTCGGAAGTAGAGATTTATTATTTAAAGCATCACCCCGGAGAAGATAAGATTTATCCCGAACTAAAAATAAACAATTTACGAATAGTTGATTTGCCGCCAGCGGAGCAGAAATATATTTATGGGCAGATGGATTTAGTGATTGGCATGATGCTTCATGTCGGAGTGATGGCCTTTGGAGCGGGGGCACCAGAAATTAGCGTCGCCTATGATTTGCGCAATTATAGCTTTGCGGAGTTTATTGGCCGGCCGGAATTAGTAGTTGATTTAGATAAGTTGAAGAAGGGGGATTTAATAAAAAGAACCAAGATAGTTTTTAATAAACAGGTATTTTATAAGAAAGAATTTATAAAGAAGAAGAAAGAAATCTGGAAGCACCAGGAGGATTTTTTAAAGAAACTGTTAAAAATTTAAATGCCTATTTTATTATATATAGTTTTTATTTTGTCAGTTTCTGCTATAATTTAAATAGTATTGCTAAAAGCCGTTATTTTTACGGCTTCTTGGCTTTTAATTTTTATTCAAATATGGGCAGAAAAAAGAAAAATGCTAATCCTTGGGACTATGTTAGCTTGCCGGAAATTAATCTTGATGAGCGCGCTAAGCGCAGTATTATCATTGTCTTTTTAATTGTTTTCGGTTTGGTTAGCTTTTTAGGCCTATTTAATCTATCCGGTCATTTCGGCGGATTTGTTTCTAAATGGCTAACTCTTATTTTTGGTTTTGGGCGCTGGCTGGTTCCTCTAATTTTTCTATACTGGGCCATAATGTTAATCCGCCAAGCCAAGCATCCTTTAAAATTTACCGATTACTTCGGACTTAGTCTGTTATTTATTTCTTACCAAACTCTTTTTCATTTCTTTTATGATAATGCTAGTTGGTCGACTATTGTTGATAGCGGCTTAGGGGGAGGATATATAGGCCTAGGTCTTAGTCGTTTATTTTATTATCTATTCGGATTCTGGGGCGGCGTCGTTGTTTTAGCGGCTATCTTTTTAATTTCTCTGGTTCTTCTATTTAATACTTCTCTTGCTAGAATTATTGGCGATGAAAGTTTATTCGCTAAAATTTTCCGTCCTTTCGGAATATTCTTTAAGAATCTTTTTTCTCACAGCGAAGAAGATGCTGATTTAGAAGAAGATACAGCGGCCGGCCGGAAATTTGTTGCTGAAGCTCGCGAGGAAGTTTTAAGCGCTTGGCAGAAAAAATCAGTTTCTGAAGAAGGGGCGGAAGAAGACGAAGAGGAGGAAGAAATAATTCCCGCCCGAGTCAAAGCGAAAGTGAATAAACCGGCTGTCCAGGAAAAAATTGTTTGGCCGAAGCGTTCTATTAAAATTGATTTGCCAATTGAACTATTAAACAATAAATTTTCTAAAGCGATTGGCGGCGACACGGAAACCAACGCTTTAAAAATTCATAAAACATTAGAAAAGTTTGGGATTGAAGTTGAGATGGGCGAAACAAAAGTCGGTCCGACCGTTACGCAGTATACGTTTAGACCAGCCGAGGGCGTTAAATTATCTCGCATCACTACTTTAAATAATGATTTGTCATTATCTCTAGCCGCTCATCCGATTCGTATCGAAGCGCCTATTCCGGGTAAGTCTTTAGTCGGCGTTGAAGTTCCAAATCGAGCAAAGGCTATTGTTGGGCTAAGAGAAATTTTAGAGGACCAGGCTTTTCGCGAGAGAAAAAATAATTTATTTATTGCGCTCGGAAAAGACGTGGCCGGAACCGCCTGGCTTTATGACTTAACGAAGATGCCCCATCTTCTAGTGGCTGGCGCGACTAACTCTGGAAAATCAGTTTGTTTAAATGCGATTATTATTAGTTTACTTTATCAAAATAATCCTGAAGATTTGCGTTTCATTATGGTTGATCCGAAGCGGGTAGAGCTCCCGACGTATAATGGCATTCCTCATCTCTTAACGCCCGTTATCACTGATGTTAATAAGACTATTAATGCTTTAAAGTGGTGTTTAAATGAAATGGAAAGACGCTACGATATCTTAAATAAAGCCGGCAAGCGCAATATCCAATCCTATAATCCGACGGCGACCGAAAAACTACCTTACATTGTTTTTATTATTGATGAGCTCGCTGATTTTATGATGACTAGCGGCAAAGAAATGGAAGCGGCCATTATTCGTTTAGCGCAAATGTCGCGCGCTATTGGGATTCACCTTATTTTAGCGACTCAGCGTCCAAGCGTTGATGTTATTACCGGTCTCATTAAAGCTAACGTCCCGACTCGTATCGCTTTTTCCGTCGCTTCTTTAGTTGATTCTAAAACAATTTTAGATTCATCGGGCGCTGAAAAATTATTAGGTCAAGGCGACATGCTTTTTTCAAGCGCTGAATTTGCTAAGCCGAAAAGAATCCAGGGCGCTTATTTGAGCGATAGTGAAATCAATGATGTTGTTAATTATATTAAAGATAAATGTGGGCCAGCTGAATATTTAGAAGGGGTTACTGATAGACAGAAAGTCGGCGGCAACGCCGGTGTTGGTCTAGACGGTAATCATGGTGACGAGGATGAATTATTTGAAGCAGCTAAGGAAATTATCGTTAAAGCCGGTAAAGCGTCTACTTCCATGCTGCAAAGACGCCTATCGATTGGCTATGGTCGCGCCGCTAAAATTCTAGACATGCTTGAAGAGAGTGGCGTGATTGGGCCGTCTAACGGTGCTAAGCCGCGCGAAGTTTTGATCAGCCAGGAGCAATATGAAGCAATGGGAGGAGGCGAAATAATCGCCGGGATTCCTATCCATAACCGAGCGGCGGCTAGTCGACCGGATAGCTATTTAGCCGGCGATGAAGGTAATGATGATACTTTAGTTTTTAAAGGCGATGAATCTGAAGAAGATGAGGAGGAAGAAAACGAAGAGGGGCCCGAAGAAACGCTTGATGAAGATTCATTTGAAGAAGATGAGAGCGAGGAAGAGGAAATTAAAGATAATGAAGAAGAAATTGCTGAAGAGTTAGAATTAACTCCAGATGAAATTGAAGAGGTAATTGATGATGAAAATGAAATTCTCGAAGAGATGAGAGAAGCGAAAAAACCGGAGGTTAAAAAAAGCGAAAAAGCTAATCCGCTTAATGAGGATGATGAGATGTTTTTTGCTCGCTAAAAAACCTTAAAATATCTTTATCCCCAGTTTTTTATTCTAACCTTTTGCAAAATAATTAGGGGTATAGTATAATGAATAGTAAGGATACGATGTAACAATTTTATTGTTATTACGTATTATTAGATATATTGCTGAGAGCTGTTTCTTTAGAAAGAGCTTGAAGCCAACCGTTTCAATAAAAATTTACAAAGCCGCTCGTCGGAATCCGAGCGGTTTTTGTTATCCTTTATACCTATTGACATGATTAAGTAAAAATGATAGAATTCTCAGTTAGTATTAAAATCTGTTATTTAACAAGACAGTTAACACGGAATAATTACTAGTTTTACTAATATTAGCCAAACTAGTAATTATTCTATGTTTAACTAAAAAAAGCCGTTAGAAGCGGCGCGTAATCATGAAGAAAGTCATTGTTATTTTATTGGCAGCTTTTTGGGCTGCGGGTTATGTATGTGCGCAAGAGGTGGATTTACAAATTCAAAGGGCGTATGTGCAAAATTTCTATGGCGATGGTGGATATCAAGTAGATTTTCTCTATGTTGATATCCAAAACAATGGACCAGACGACTTTGAGGGCTCTTTTGATATCTCGGCCTCTGATGGTAGTCCGGCTGGGCTTGCTACTTTCTCTGGTAAAATCTCCGCTTTCGGAATAGCCACGGTTAGTGTTATTGGCTCGCCCAAAGACGTTGCTTATTCGCTTTACCTTGATCCTGACAACAGAATTCAGGAAAGAAATGAGGATAATAACCATCTTTGTTTTAAAGCGAGTGAGCCGCAAATTCGTATTTTATCGGGGCAATTAATTGCTGAGCACCTCCGAGATACTTTGTACCTTACTCCGGGAGAAGTATATGGTGAGCAATTCTCAGTTGCAGACATGAATAGCCATAATTCTATTCTCGGAGTTGACTTTAGCATGAGCACTTATGATCTTGGAGAAAAAGATTGTTATTTATCAACCTCTTTCTCGTATGTTCAAAACATGCGCGAGGGATATGAATCTCTTGTCAAAGAAGAAGGCTCTGGATCATATAAGATGATGAAGGTAACGCTCCTGGCTAATAGCTCTGCTTATTCAACCAACTTTCATTGGCTGGGAAGTTATTGGGGACTGGCGAACTATATGAAAGTCGGAGAAACTGGAAGCATATCAATCTTCAGTAGATTTGCTCAAGCTAATTTGAATACAGGGCAGGACTATGTTCTCCGGGTAATAAAAATAAGGGATGCCATCCGGGGAGATATTACTGGAGATAATCT
>CAZPKN010000007.1:0-44422 GCA_964587195.1 uncultured Gammaproteobacteria bacterium
CATCAAACGAGTTGTTTGCGCTCAGGACCACCATGACGGAGAAAGAACCAAACAAATATTTAAAGAGGCTGGATTAGACTTCGTGCTTTTGTCTCCTGAGTTAATTGAGTACGACGATCAAAAAATTAATTAAACCATATGAAGACCTATTTAGATTTGCTTCAAGATGTGTTAACTAACGGCCGCGGCAAAGATGACAGGACCGGAACCGGCACTATCAGCGTCTTTGGACGACAAGTCCGCTATGATTTAAACAAGGGCTTCCCGTTATTAACTACTAAGAAAGTCTATCTCAAAGGAATTATCCATGAGCTACTCTGGTATCTGAAGGGAGATACGAATATTAAATATCTACAAGAAAATGATGTCCATATCTGGGATGCTTGGGCTGACGAAAACGGCGAGCTCGGACCTATCTATGGCAAACAATGGGTCGCTTGGGAAGGAAAAGATGGCCAAGTCGTCAACCAAATCGTCGAGGTTGTAAAGACTTTAAAAGAAAATCCCACTTCACGCCGTATTATCGTCAATGCCTGGAACGTCGCCGAGCTGCAAAGTTTAATTGCCGGCAAGAAAACCGCTCCGCCTCCCTGCCCTCTACTATTCCAATTCTATGTCGATGCCGACAATAGATTATCCTGTCATATGTACCAGCGCAGCGCTGATATCTTCTTGGGCGTGCCTTTTGATATCTGCACCTACTCTCTTCTAACTATGATGCTAGCTCAAGTTTGCAATTTAAAACTCGGCGAATTTATTCATACTTTCGGCGATCTTCATATCTACAATAATCATATCGAACAGGTCAAAGAGCAGTTAGGCCGCGAACCAAGGACCCTTCCAACCTTAAAGCTTAATCCGGAAGTAAAAGATATTTTTGATTTTAAATATGAAGACTTTACTTTAGAAAATTACGATCCGCATCCGCCCATTAAGGCGCCGATTGCCGTCTAACTAGAACCATATGATTAAAGTTATCATGATGATGGCAGTGACTACTGACGGCAAGATTGCTAAAGACAAGACGCAATTTGCCGACTGGACTAGTCGTGAGGATAAAAAACTCTTTGTGGAGATATCGAAACGTTGCGGCGCCATTATGATGGGCGAGAATACTTTCAAAACCTTCCCTGCTCCTTTAAAAGAAAGGCTTAATGTTGTCTTTACCGAAAATCCTGAACAAGCGGCCATCCCTGGTGTTAAATTTGTGAGCGGCGAACCAGAAAAAGTCTTAGCAGATTTAGAGGCGCTCGGCTACCAAGAAGTTCTTTTGGGCGGCGGTGCCTACCTTAATTCCCTGTTTTTAGAAAAAGGCCTGATTAATGAAATTATACTTACCATAGAACCGAAAATATTTGGAAACGGCCTATCTCTTTTCAATCGCGAATTAGATGCGGATTTAAAATTATTAGAATATAAGGCGCTTAATGAAAATACTTTAATGGTTCATTACCAAGTTTTACCTAAACCTGAAACTGTTAATGAATAAAAATTATGGCCAAGATAATTATCGGGCTAGTCGGCGAAATCGCTAGCGGCAAAGACGTTACAAAAAAATATTTGGAGTTAAATTATGGTGCTAATTGCCATCGTTTTTCGACCATTTTACGAGATATTTTAAACCGCTTGTATTTACCGATTGAAAGGGTTAATATGCAAGAAATGTCGACTCTCTTACGTCAAAAGTTCGGAGAGGATTTATTAGCTAAAATAATCACCGAAGATGTTAAAAATGATCCGCGCGAAATCGTCGTCGTTGATGGCATTAGGCGGGCGGCTGACATGGTCTATCTAAAACAGCTGCCCGGCTTTAATCTAATTAGTATTGCTGTTGATTCAAAACTGAGATATGCCCGGTTGGTGAAGAGGAAAGAAAACGCCGATGACGCTACCAAAACTTATGAACAATTTCTAGCCGATGGACAGAGAGAAACCGAATTAGGAATCCCGCAAGTTATGTCCAGCGCTGACTATAAGTTAGATAATAATGGTTCGCTTAAAGATTTATACGCTCAAATTGAAAAAATCATGATAGAGCTGGAAAAAAAATATGTCTGATTATCCGGGAAAATTAATCGTCTTTTATGGAATTAACAATCTTGGGAAAAGCACCCAGGCTAAGTTGTTATTGGAGAAACTAAAAGATAATGGTTATGAGGCTGAGTACATAAAATACCCGATTTATGATTTAAAACCTTCCGGAGTGATGTTAAATGATTATTTAAGAAATGCTAACCCCGACAACCTTCATTCTCGAGAAGCTCAGATAATTTATGCCATGAACCGCACGCAGTATCAACAAGAATTAATCCAAAAACTACAATCGGGAAGAATAATCATAGCAGAGGATTATAAAGGCACGGGGATTGCTTGGGGACTAGGGGCGGGGATAGATGAAAAATTTCTAAAGAGTATTAATGAACACTTAATCTCCGAGGACTTAGTTCTGTTATTTGACGGCGAGCGTTTTAAACAATCAATAGAAAATAATCATAAGCATGAAAATGACGATGACTTAATAACTAAAGTTCGTTGGGCTCATTTAAAATTAGGTGAGGAGCATAATTGGAAAAAAATCAACGCTAATTTATCTATAGAAGAAATTCATAATCAAATTTGGGAAGAAGTGGTTAAAATAATCAAGAAAAACAAGAATAACGATATAAAAACTACTGAACCATATAACTACTCTGGTTTTAAATCAGTTGGTGATATTTTAAGCACTAACTCTCAATCAATTATCCCGCCGCAATATCTTGAAGCGGCTGCAAGCAAGGAAGAATCAAACATGAAAATACCTCTGCTAGCGGAAAAGCTTTTGCCAGATGCCCAGCTTCCTCAAAAAGCTCATCCTGATGACGCCGGTTTTGATTTATACGCCGCCGATTACTATTCAATCCCGCCCTATGGCCAAGCTTTGGTTAGAACGGGAATTAAATTAGCTATTCCTAACGGCTGCGCTGGTTTAATCTGGGACAAGAGCGGACTAGCTGGCGAAGGAATTACTACTTTAGGCGGAGTAATTGACTCTAATTACCGTGGTGAAATAAAAGTGGTTGTTAAAAACTTAAGCGAAGACAACTTTAATATTATCCCCGGGAGAAAAATCGCTCAAATTCTCATCCAAAATATAATACCAGTGACTTTAAAGGAAGAGAAAATAAACGACGAAACTACTCGGGCTGCGGGAGGCTTCGGCAGCACCGGTCAATTTTAAACTTATGAAATACGATGTCATCATCGGCTTGGAAATCCACGCCGAGTTGAGTACAAAAAGCAAGATGTTCTGCGCCTGCTCTAACGATTCCCAAAATGCTGAACCTAACGCCAATGTCTGCCCAATCTGTTTAGGGCACCCCGGAACTCTGCCTGTTCCTAATGAAGAAGCGATCGACTGGACGATTATGGCCGGCTTGGCTTTGAATTGTAAAATAAACCGCCTGTCTAAATTTGATAGAAAAAATTATTTCTATCCCGACCTCCCTAAGGGCTACCAAATTTCTCAATATGACTTACCGCTTTGCTATGAAGGCTATTTAGATATAGACGATAGTAAAATCGCGATTACTAGAATTCATCTTGAAGAAGATACTGGCAAGTCTCTACATCTTAAAGGCGCTGATTATAGCTTGATAGATTTCAACCGTGCCGGGACGCCTCTAATGGAACTAGTCACTGAGCCAGTTATTAAAGACGCCGGTGAAGCAAAAAAATTCTGTATTGTCTTCCAACAAGTTTTACGATACCTAAAAATCAGCAATGCCGACATGGAAAAAGGTGAAATGCGCTGCGAGGCCAATATCAGCCTCCAAGAAAAAGGTCAATGGGAATATCAAGATGGACAAATAAAACCGCTCGGTTCTTATGTTTTAAATAATAAAGTCGAAGTAAAAAATATTAATTCTTTTAAAGCGGTTGAAAGGGCAATTAATTATGAAATTAGTCGTCAAAGCGCCGTTCTCGATAAAGGTGAAAAAATTATCGCCGAAACTAGAGGTTGGAATGAAGATAGAGCAGAGACCGTCAGCCAGCGCGTTAAAGAGAGTTCGGCTGATTACCGCTACTTCCCCGAGCCAGACATTCCTCCTCTAAATATTACTGAGGATAAGCTATTAAAAATATCCAACCGTTTGCCCGAAATGCCAGCGGCTAAAAAAGCGCGCTTTATTAGGGAGTTTAAATTTGCTCCTGATTTAGCTGAGATTTTAATTGCCGACAAAGCGCTCGCTGACTGGACGGAAAACGTTCTCTCGGAACTCGATGCTTGGATAGAGGCTAACGGCGATGAAGAAGAGCGTCAAGAAAGAAGATTGTCAAAGACAGCCGCTAATTGGATTACTAGCGAACTGCTTAAACATCTTAAAGCGGACAACAAGCGTGTCGGAGATTTGAAGCTAACTGCCGAAAATTTTGCTGAACTAGTTTGCTTAGTCTATCAAGAAAAGATTAACTCTTCGGCCGGACAACGCATCTTAGCGGAAATGTATGAAAACGGCGGCGACCCGACCGATATTATGAAAGCGATGGGGCTAGAACAATTAGATAATACGGCTGAAATAGAACAAGCCGTAAAAATGGCGATTAATAATAATCCAACTCAAGCCGCCGCTTATAAGTCAGGTAAAACTAATTTAATTCAGTTTTTCGTCGGCCAAGTTATGGCGGAAACTCGCGGCCGCGCTAATCCAAAAATTGTTCGTGAGATTTTAGAAAAACTGTTGTCGTAAAATATTTTTCCCAAATTTAAAACCCGTTCATTCCTGAACGGGTTTTTAATATCTTAAATAAAATTTATCCTTCCTTTGGCTTCCCCCAATCCTTCATTTCCAAATTAATTTCCGGATTAAAAAGATTCTCCGATCCTTCAAGAAGATAAACATCTTTAATGCCAGCGCTTATCATCGCCTCCCAGCAACCCTGACAGCACCACCAATGTCCATAGAGGTATAAATCTGCTCCCTGGGGGTTGAGACCGTTTTTTATCGTATCCTTTATCGCCATTGCCTCAGCGTGCCCCTCCTGATGGCAAACGTCTTTACAGGGACCATAGTTGGTACCCGTCGGACTGCCCCAACGAGCACATTCCAGCGTTCTAATTCCCGCGTTAGTACCGCGACCGATGATCTGGCCTTCCTTAACGACTACCGCGGCCGTTGGCTGTTTAGCGCAACCGCCAATGTCCCACAGCTCTTTAGCTGCTTGCATGTAGCTATTATCGGCCCCGACGTAAAAAATAGTTCTCCCTTCTGGTAGATAGGGATATTTTATCTCTTTTTTTTCCATATACTTTGATTTTAGATTATTCAAAGAACTTAATCAATGAATATTAGCATGGTTTTTAAAAAATTACTAGACATTAGTAATTTCCGCTACTAATCGCGAAAATCCTAATTTTCCGTCACTTTTTCTCCCAAAAACAAGGGGTTGACAAAAATCGTCTTTTTATATAGACTTATAAAATAGTCTAAAATTTCTTTAAAAATTACAACCATCGCGATTTAGAGTGTCTTTCCCTCGAAAAGAGCTTTAGAAAACGGTGTAATAATAACCTTTTAAAAACAAAAAAATGGAAAAGAACGGAACAATGGCGGCAACGGCAGAAACTGCAAGTTTAAACGGACACGGCGATTTTATTGCCAAGCAGAAAACTAGGTTGGAAGAAAATCGGTTAAGACTTCTTGAGGACAGGGAAATTCTCCTTGATCCTAAAAATGTCGGCTCCAATTTTGAAAACGATCCTGGCTGGGAAGCAAAAATACGTCGCATCGGCGTCCAGCTAAACGACATAGACATCGCTTTTCTCAGAATTAAAAACGGTGTTTATCGGCGCTGTGTAAAATGTGGGACCGAAATCAGTACGGCTTTATTGGAAAAATGCCCAGCGAAAAGAATATGTCCCGACTGTGTTAATCCGGAGCCCCCGAAAAAAATGAGGCGCTTCTAAAAAACAGCGTCCAAAAGATAAAGACCTCCCTAAAAAGAGGTCTTTTAAATTATCTAAACAACAGTAAGTTATAACCATTCTTTAACAACCTTGGGCGCTTCTTTTAACTTATCCAGCCCATCAAACCAAATAATCTCTCTCCCCTGTTTTTCCCAACGCCTAAACCAAGTCTTCTGGCGCTTAGCGAAGCGATAAGTCGCTAAACTGAGCTGATTTACCATCTCGTCGTAATCTAATTTATCCTGTAAGTACCAAGCAATATGCCTATATTCCAGCCCTAAAGAATTTAACCAAGACGTCGAAACGCCATTTTCCATTAAACGCTCGACTTCCCCTATCATATCCTCATTATCAAGTCTATCAATAATTCGCTTATGAATTCGAGCGCGCATTTTTTCGTTATCCGTCTGTAGGCCGATTAATAAAAATTCATAAGGCAATTTTTTCTTGGCCGGTTTTTTATGGCTGCCTGATTCAGCAATTTCTAGATATCGAACTAAACGGCGCTGATTATTTTTATCGCTGTTATTTAAACTAACCGCAAAGTCTGGTTTTAATTTTAAAAGCAAATTATATAATTTCTGGACACTCATCTTTTCTAATTCCGCTCGGCGCTTTAAATCCGGCTTGCTAGGAACCAAAGCATAACCATCGACAAGCGCTTGAAGATATAAACCGCTTCCGCCGGCGATAATCGGCAACTTCCCTCTTTTTAAAATATCCTCTATCGCCTTTAAAGCTAATTTTTGATACTTCGCGACATTAAACTCTTCCATCGGATCAGCGACATCAATTAAATGATAGGGGATATTTTTCTGACCAAAATGATATTCTTTCAAATCTTTGCCTGTTCCTATGTCTAGACCGCGATAAACCTGGCGGCTATCAGCTGAAACTATCTCGCCTTTAAAAAGTGCCGCTAAACGAACCGCTAAGGCAGTCTTGCCTGAAGCGGTTGGACCTAGAATCACTAAAACCCTAGGCTTTTTCGCCGGCACAACTTTTTGCTTATTTTTTATATTTACTATTGACATAAATAATAACTGGGGATAAGATTGATTCCACGCTAATTTAATTGGCAAAAATATTTAACCTCTTCGCGACGTAAAGCGACAAGTATGTAGAAAATCAACGAAGGGGTTTCGGGAGTCTAAATAGCAAGCGAGCTAGGCGGACTCCCACTTTTTTTATCCAAAACACTTTACTAACTACCTATTTCAAGCTTAGTCGCCTAATCAACCAATTCGCCCTCTAGGGCAAACGGCAGGGCGGTTTTTATTTCAACATTTGCGAATTGCCCGATTAATTTTTTATCGGCTTTCTGACTACTGGTCGCTAGAATCGTCTGATAGGTGCCGGTCTTGCCGTAATATTTCCCTTTCTTGTTTATTCCTTCTATTAGGACTCTAAGCTCTTGGCCAATATATTTTTTAGTCTGCTTTAAAGCTTCTTTTTTTAGCAAAGCATCAAGCGCTTCTTCTCGGCGCTTTTTTTCTTGAGGCAAAACGCCATCCTTCATTTTAGCGGATACTGTGCCGTAGCGCGGACTATACTGAGCGATGTAGGCTAAACCAAATTTTAGACGACGAAATAATTTCAAAGTGTTATTAAACTGCTTTTTAGTTTCCCCCGGAAAACCGACAATAACATCAGTAGTAATTACAATCTCTGGTCTCGCCTTCCGTACTCTATCTATTAGCTTTTCATAATAGGCCGCCGTATATTTTCTATTCATGGCCTTCAAAATATCGTCATCGCCAGACTGAACCGCTAGGTGTAGATGCGGACATATTTTCGGATAAGTAGCGATAACTTTAATCAGAGCTGCACTCAGATCCTTGGGATGACTAGATGAAAAACGCACCCAGAAATCACCCGGCAAAGACGCCACTTCCGCTAGCAACTTAGGAAAATCGTAGACGCCGTAACGATAACTGTTAACGTTTTGTGCTAGAAGGGTAATTTCCTTATAACCAGCCTTTAGTAATTTCTTAACCTCGGCGACAATTGTTCTGGCCGGTCGATAAACCTCACGTCCCCGCGCGTAAGGGACAACGCAATACGAACAAAAATTATTACAACCATTACCAATCGGGACATAGGCGGTAAATTCGCGACTATATTTCGGATTAACATCCAAATATTTCTCCCCCTCTTTGAGACGAACTTCATCAAGGCTAAAGCGCGGCTTAAATTCCAGCCCCTTTAACAGCTCTGGTATTTGAAACATTTCATTAATAGGCAGTATAGCTAAAATACGCCCACGTAATCTTTTCTCAACATCAGGGCGCTTACTTAAACAGCCGGTCACGACTATTTTCACCTTCTTATTAGTATTTAAAATCGTGTTGACCAAACCATAGACCCGATCTTCAGCCGACTGACGGACGCCGCAGGTATTAATAACTATTAAGTCCGCTTTTTTCGCTGCTTCTGATTGAGGCAAATTATTTAAAGATTTAAAACCGGCGCTCTCCAAAAAAGCCGCCAGGCGCTCGCTGTCGGCAATATTCATCTGGCAGCCGATAGTAATAATATAATAATTTTTATGATTATTCATAGTAAAGAAACGCTAATTCCCTGAAATTTCTATTGCATTAAAATCTCATCGCTATTTTTTTCTGTTAAACTTTTTCGGATTTCATATAAACCAAAGCGAGCGCTAGTTTTTTCTATTAATTCTATCTCTAAATTGTAGTTTATTAATTTTCTTTCATTTAAATATTGAACATCGTCGGCGTTAAGATAAAAATTATAATAATAAACCGGATATTCCGTTACTAAATCTTGAACAGCGCTGAGAATTTGGTTATCCGGCAGGCGCCCCATAATAATTCTTCTTTCAGGAAAGAAAAATTTATCATAATACTGAGTAATAATGACGCCATTTGCATCAGTCAATTCAAATACTCTTTCAGCAATTTTCTTTTCCGCTAAATTATTGTCATACAAGTATACTAGCCCTTCCTCAGAACCGAACAAAACAAACATCAGGCCGACAAAAGCAATATAAATAACGGCGGCTGCTTGCAGGCCAGTTGCAATGATATTAGCTAGGCGCTGGCGAGCTTGGCCGACTAAAGACGCCAAAGCGCTTGTTGTCCTTTCTAGCGCTAAAGCGACTAAAGGCAAAAGCAAAAGATAAATCGGCAGCCAATATCGGGTATAGGAATTGCCAATGGTAAAACTATCTGGATTAGGGTTATCATTAAATAACCAAGAACCATAATAAAAAACTAAAACGACCCCGGAAACAAACCAGAAAAGGAGATAGACTAAATATTTTTTTTGAAATCTTCTAATATTTTGGATTATTAATAATAATAGACCAAAATAACCAATCGCTACTAAAAGAGGAAACATTTGTAGAACATAGCGCTCAAACATTAAAACCGATTGCTCCTTATCAAAACCAAAATAGAAAATCTTATTAAACCAAACCCGGGCATAATCTTTATAAACCTCTAGTCCGCCCGCTTGATGATTACCTAATAACTCGCTACCGGCACTACTAATTTCTTCCAGCGACCGATTCATTTCATTATAACCGCCCCTCAGAGGACTATCATATAAAACGCTATTCCAATAAATTAAAGGAATCATCGCCGCTAAAATGCCAGCCAAAAAAAGCCAGAATTTTATAAACCCGAAACGTCGACAATAGAAAAGCCAAACTAATCCTCCGGCGGGTAGCAGCCAAATCAATTCTGAAGTCCTAGTAATAATCGCTAGGCCAACAAATAAGCCTCCCAGCAAAGCCCAAAGGAACTGAAATATTCTAGCTCTTTCAATTTTAATAGTTAAAAATTTAGTCTTCAGCTCATGCCAAACCTTTTCCGTTCTTTTCGAGCCAAGTGCCAAACCAATAAAATAAGCCGCTATTAGTAAAAACACAATAAAGAGAATGTTATGAAACATGCTCCGAACTGTATAGTAAATATATACGGGAAAACTTGCTAAGAAAAAAGCGGCGATTAAAGCAATCCGTCTACTTTTAAAAATTTGATTAACTAGTAAGTAAAAAAATACAATTCCCAAAGCGGCAAAAAACGGCGTTAAAAAAGGAATTATGCCGCTACCAAATATCGAGGCCAGGCTTCCGTAGGTCAAGATTATCCCTAAAAAACTAACTGGTTTAACCCAGCCGCCGTCGCTTCTTAGACTGCGCGGCATTATCATATTATTGCCCAAGGTGGCCGCCGGCTCAAAATAAGCTAATTCTCCGTCTTCCGCTAATTTTTTACTAAAAAAGTAGTTAGCCGTCTCGTCAGGCGAGGTCCATTTAACATAATCGTCTTCTTGCGTCAAATAATTAAAACTAGCCGTCGCCACGAAAAAAACTAGGGCTAAAAGGCCTAGAATTATCGGATTTATGGCTTTTTTCCAAGTTATTTTCATTACTTAAATAGTAGCTAAAATTGTTATTTTAAGCAAGAATTTGCTATTATTAAAGATATGTTGAAACGTCTTCTAATTTCAAAACTGTCTGCGCTCTATCTAGTAAATTGGCGATCCGCTAGTTTACTTTTTATTAGTCTAATCGCTTTTTATGGAGCAGGAATCTATTTTATCTATGCCCTAACTTGGCCAGCGATAATTTTTGTCTTAACTGCCAGCTTAGTAAGCTACCGTTTTTTCGCTCCTCTTTTACAAATAAATTGCCTTCTTAAAAAAGCCGGTCTTAAACAAAAACCCCGCCATCACTATTTAAAATATTGGCCGGTCGCCTTATATTTTTTACTTTGGCTAATAAGTTTATTAATTTTACGACAAAGTGCTACTGATAAGCCAATCATTTCTCCTTGGCAGGTCGTACCAGTTAAATTCTTCGCCGTTTATATCCTCGCTTCTTTAACGTTGGTATTTATTTTGACTAAACAACGTTTTCACCACGGCTTAAAAATGCTCGGCTTATCGGCTCATTATTTTTTAAGTTTCGGTGTCGCCTTATTTGTTTACAAAATTGCCTATGGCTTTGATCCTTTTATCCATCAAGCTACCATGGAATTTATTGCTGACCACGGCGCAGCCGAACCAAAAACTTTTTACTACCTAGGCGAGTATAGTCTAATAGTGATTGCCCATAAAATTAGCGGAGTCTCAGTTTACTTATTAAATAAATTTTTAGTGCCATTACTGGCGGCTATTTTCCTCCCCTGGGGAATAGTCCGTCTAGCGCGCTCTCAAAATCAAGACGGCTTAATGCCTTCTAAACAGTCTTATTTAAGCGCCCTACTAGCTCTAGGTATCGGTTTTGCTCCCTTTATTATTAGCACTCCACAAAGCTTGAGCTACCTTTTCTTAACGCTAGCTCTTGCCCTCGGATTAAGCGAAAAACGCCTCCTCTGGCCCCTTATCCTCTCCTTGGCTGCCTTAGCCATTCATCCTTTAACTGGATTGCCGGCGCTCGGTTGGCTCGGTTTTTTGGTCCTGCAAAAGCATCAGGAAAAAATCAAAAAAGCACCGGCTCGTTTATTAAAAATTATTTTATTTCTGGCTAACGCTTTAATCCTACCGAGCGCTTTATTTATTTCTGGCGCTAATAATTTAAAAGAGGCGACTTTTAGTCTCGCTTCTCTACTCTCTCCTTTAAAAGCTCTTTGGGAGAAATTCAGTTTGGCGGGAACAGAAAATATCTGGCTGAACACAGTTTATTTTTTTACAATGAATTATTCCTTTTGGATATTACTGCTTATAGTCGCCGGAATATTCGTCTATTGGCGCAGTCAACAAAAAAAACTATATAGCAGTCTGCTTTTAAGCGCCGGTTCGCTGATGATTGCCTATCTAATAACCGGGCTGATTAACTTTGATAATATTATTAGCTACGAACAAGAAGGCTTCGCTACTCGTCTCTTAGTACTTATACTAATTTTTTCCTTGCCGTTTATCATTTTAACTATTAACTACTTTTTAGCTCTTCTTAAAAAAAGAAGTTATTTAGAAAAAATAATCTGGTTAACAGGTGGGCTAGCCTGGCTAGGAGTCAGTCTTTATGTCTCCTATCCACGCTTTGATAATTATTTTAATTCTCGCGGCTACAGTACCGGAGTTAATGATATAAAAGCCGTTAAGCTTATTGCGGAAGAAGCCGATAATCCCTACATCGTTTTAGCCAATCAACAAGTCAGCGCCGCCGCTTTAAAAGAGCTCGGTTTTGATAATTATCATTCTGGTCCAAACGGCCAAATATTCTTTTACCCGATTCCAACCGGCGGACCGCTCTACCAATACTATCTTGATATGGTTTACAAAAACCCCAGCCGAGAAACTATGGCAAAAGCCAGAGATTTGGCTGGGGTCGAAGAATCATATTTAGTTGTTAATAAGTATTGGCATCAAAGCGCTCAAGTTATCGCCGAAGCAAAACTGAGCGCTAATGACTGGCAAGCGATAGACGATGAAGTTTATATCTTTAAATATTTAGCTGATCGCTAACGGGTTTCTTGGTAATCCCAAACCGGTCCGACCGAAATAATTTTCCCGCCATTTTCTTGGCGAATTAATACTAATAATTTTAAACGGCTGATATCCTCTTTCAGCTCGTTTTTTGAATTAGGCAATTTAACCGTTAGTTGGCGAGAGGCGGTTTCAAATTTATCAACCATCATTCGCTTAGCAAAATTAACTAACATCATATTATCATCTTCGCTTAAAACTTTTCCGGACAGTTCTTTGGTGATAATTTCTTTTAGAAATATTAAATCAGCCGATAACTCTCGAATAGGAATTAAAACGGGCGGATTTTCCTTGTCTATTTCCAGGGCAACTAACATTTTTTCCATCATGCTAACATTAGCCGCTAATTCCGCTACTAAATCAAAATTTGGCTCAACATAAGAATAATCCGAAAAGCTAACTAAGCTAGTTAGGCCGCTAGTACTACTCAGCTGGCGGGATGATAATTTTTCAAGCGATAGCTGGGTATTAACTAAAGCGGCGGCCCCAGTATTTATGACTCTAGTCTGCCAAGCGGCCGATTGAGCAAAAATCGGTAAACTAGAATTACTAACGTTTAAGTATTTATCTACGTAACTTAAGGTTGACCAATAATTATTAGCCCGCCAAGCCACTTCATCCTCTAGCTTACGTCTCAGCTCGCTAGATTTCTCTTGATAGCCGGCGTAACTGCTATTGGCAGTAAAATAATGATGATTTTCTATCGGATAAACTAAATTAACAAAGTCGAGCATTAGCCCGTTGCAACGCCGAACCGCAGAAGCATCGCTGCAAGCGGTTAAATTAGGATCGGGCCTTGCCCCCTCTCCTTGATAAGCGCCAATTATCGGCGTCGTCAAATTTTTTAAAATATATTCACTCGGAGCATATTCAAGCGATAATATTTTAAAACCACGTAAATGTTTTAGATTGTCGTCGTCCTTACTGATTCCTCCTAGAAAAGTAGGAAATTCTATTTTATCCAGACTGATGCGAAATTTTTCTAAATTAGCTAGGGCATCCGGATTATTATCGCTAAAAACTTCTGCCGTAGTTTGTTCTGTGCCAAAAACAGACCGAAAAGCGTCGCGATAGAAAACATAATTTAAATCATCGCGGGTCGGATTGAAAAAGGCCATAATCTTATATATCCGCGCCCAGCGATTTTTTAATTCAACCGACCTAGAAAAATCTTCAGCAATAAAACTAGCGGCAATCGTCGTCAAGCGCCAATCTTCTTTATCTAATAAACAAGTTGGACAAGTTTTATCTTGATAATTAAGAGGAAAAACAGAATTTAGCCAGCGCATTGCTAAATATAAATTATTGAGACGAGCGCTACGGCGATATTCGTCCGGGACAGTAAATTCCTTATAATCACGGACATATAATAAATTAGGAGACTTGGCCGCGACCTTAGCTTCTTTAATAAGTTCAATTTCTCTAGTTACTTGTTCGCGCAAGTAGGTTGGGACCGTAAAATAGAATTTATCCGCTTCTGCTAGGGAAAACTTAGTTAAATCAGCAATCGCCGGAGTAGACACTTGATTAGCCCCTGGTTTTAATAATTCTAAAGAAACGGCAAAATAGGCCATCTGTAGACGCGCGCCTTCTAAAATTGCATCATTAATGTTACCAACTTCCGCTAAACGGCTTTCATAGCGCGTTTTAGCAGCCAAATAAAGCTCTTTATTGATAAACCAGAGATTATTATAAAAAACATTTTCCTCTATATCTTTATAGGCTTTTTTTAAAACATTCTGGTAATGATAAGTGATGAAATCGGCGGTAATTAGCAAAGGAATCTGCTTACTTTCCAAATTAGCATAAACTGAATAAAAATCTGGCGCCTCCTTGGACCAGGGATTACTAATCAAGGCAAAGCCATTCTCATTAAGAGAATCAATTACCGGGTCAAAAACTAACTTGCGTGATAAATCATAATAATTAACAACATCCATTTTTACATTTAAGGGCAAAGAATAATCTTCAAAGTTTCCCGTTAACGAAAGAGGTGCTGGCGCTTCATAAAAATCTTCAAATGATAAGTACTCGATTTCAATTCCGGCAAAATTAATAGTAGAAGAAGAATCGGCGCTATCAACGGCTGCTCCAAAAATCGGTAACGATGAAGTAGGATTAGCTTCGCCTGTCTTATCAATGGGCGACAGCTCTATCTCCCCTGTCGTTTCTGGTTTAAATAAAAATAATTTAGCGACCATAATCAAGACAACTATTAAAATAAATAGCGCCAGGCCCAGAAAAACCCATTTAGCTTTTTTTGGCGATGAAATATCGGGAATATTAGCAGAAGAATTATTCGTAGTATTTTCCGACTCAGAAATAATTGTATTTTCCTGATCGTTAAACATATTATTAAGAATTTATCTTAAATATTTATTTTTATTATTCAAATGATCCTGATAGGTCTTAGCATAAATTACTTCTCGCTTGCCTTTTGGGGTTAGAAAATAATAATAATCTGTTTTAGCCGGATAAATAGCCGCTTCAATCGCTAATATGCCCGGATTACAAATCGGCCCCGGCGGTAAACCGCGGTATTTATAGGTATTATAAGGAGAATCAACTTCTAGCTCAGCCCCGCTATGCGCCGGCTTATTATCATTGAATATGTAAGATAAGGTGGCATCGGCTTGTAGCCCCTGTCCTATAGCTAAACGATTCATAAAAATACCGGCAATTATTTTAGCATCAGAATTATCTCCTCCTTGATAATCAATCGGGGCTTCCTTTTCGACTAAAGAAGCTAGAGTAATAACCTCGTAGATAGTTCTACCCTGAGAGGCGATATCGCTACGCATCTGCGGTGTTAGTTTCTGGTCAAAATTAATTAGCAGGCGACGAATGACATCTTCAACTGTTGAGCTAGCATAAACGCGATAAGTATCAGGAAAAAGATATCCCTCTAGTCCGTAGTGTTTTGGTTTATCAGCTAAAAAAGAGAATTCTTCAGAAAAATCTTGCGGCCAACTATCTTTAGTCGCTCGACGATAATCAGTCTGGGGCTCACCAGCTATCTTATAAAAATCAGCTTCACTAGATAACTCTGGTTTTTCTAAAGAGGCGGCTACGTCACGCAAAGTCCAGCCTTCTAAAACTCGAACAGTTTTTTCCTCGGCCGGAATGATTTTCACCGGTTCTTCACGGCGCATTTTTTCTATTAAATTACTGATAAACGGCGGAAAATCATTGCCCTGATTGCGCATTGTCCGGTAAATCGTTTTAATAAAAAACAAAGAGATAATCACAAAAGTGACCAGTAAAACGGTAGCTAGTAAAAAAGCGTATTTAATAATTTTTTTCATGATAGATTACTAATTATCTTTTATTTTTCGCGGCGGCCTGTTCTTTAGCCAAGGCCGCACAGGCAATCATCTGTGAACTAGCCCGGATTTTTTTGCCAAGACCATCGACCATTTTAATATTTAATTTTTGGCAAATTGGAAATTCCGGCACATCGCCTAAACTTTTACGATCGCCGCCATTAGCAAAAATATTCGGTTTAACTTTAGCTAAAGAACGGCAGACTGTCTTGTCTTTATCAATCGATAAAAATACTTCATCAACTGCCCGCAAAGACCCAATAATTTTTACTCGGTCAATCTGAGACATAAAAGGAACGCTTCCTTTTAGCTTAACCTGGTAATCATTATTAACAATAGCCACTAGCTTATCACCTAGTTTTCTGGCTCTTTCTATCATCTCTAAATGCCCGACATGGAGGGGGTTAAAATAACCCGAAACCGCGACAACAACCAACTTCTTTTTGTTACTATTCTTAGCGGGCTTTTTCTTCTGCCCAGAGATAGGTTTTTTAATCATATAAAATTAGAATAACTTATAAATACATATCCCTATTATACCAAAAAATCACTTTTACTTGAAGCGGTTTATTTATTCTCTAAACTGCGTTAGAATATAGAAGTCTAATAAAAATATACTTATGACCATTATCCAAGCACTTATTCTCGGAATCGTTGAAGGACTAACCGAATTCTTGCCGATTTCTTCGACCGCCCATCTTTTAATCACGGGCGATATTTTGAAGATAGCCGATACCGAATTTCTAAAAACTTTTTCCATTGCTATCCAGTTCGGCGCAATCTTGTCCGTTCTGGTTCTATACTGGAAAAGAGTTTGGAGCAACACGACGATTATTTTAAAACTAGCGGTCGCTTTTATACCAACCTCGATCATCGGCTTTATTTTCTATAAAATAATCAAGAACTATCTTATGGAAAGCCTGCCGGTTATTGCCATTTCTCTGGTTATTGGCGGTTTAATTATTATTTGGTTTGAAAACTGGCTGAAACATAAAAAAACTAGTGACGAGCCAAATGATGGTAATTTGGATAAAATAAGCTACCGCCAATCATTTATCCTAGGCATAGCCCAAGCAATTGCCGTTATCCCGGGCGTTTCCCGTTCAGCGGCGACTATTATTGGCGGCTTGGCCCAAGGCATAAAAAGAAAAGCGATTGTTGAATTTTCCTTTTTACTAGCCATCCCGACCATGTTGGCGGCGACCGTCTATGATTTATATAAGAATAGCGAGCTTTTAAATATAGAACGACTGGATCTCTGGATAATAGGATTTACTGTTTCGTTTATAACCGCTATTATAGCGATAAAATTTTTACTCAAATATATAGAGAAAAAGGATTTTAAAATCTTCGCCTGGTATAGAATAATCTTAGGACTGATTATTATCAGCGCTCTCTTTATTTAGTTCTGTATAATAAAACTCGACTACTTTACCAGTCGAGTTTTTATAATATGTAAAATTATCTTATTTAAGTCCTTTGAGACGGCGCCAGCGATTAAGGGCTTTAGAGCGGGCCAATTCCTTATCAAGCTGAGCGGAAATATTGGCGAATTGAACCTCATCGACATCGGCCGCCTCTTTCTTGCGAGCCTCTGCTCTTAACTTAGCTTCTTCAATTCTCGCCTCATCAAGCTCAGCCGCTCTTTCGGCTGTATCAGCTAATACAACAATCTTATCTCTCATTACTTCCATAAAGCCGCCAGAAACAGACATAATTTCCGTTTCACCGTCTGAAAGCTTTATTTCCATAACGCCCGGCTTTAAAACGGTTACCAAAGGAATATGGTCAGCTAAAACCGTAATTTCGCCGCTCGTAGTCATTAAGTTAACAGCCGTAATATCACGGCTTAAAACCATGCGCTCTGGAGTAACAATTTCAAATTTTATCGACTTGTTAGCCATAACTTAAAATTAATCAACTTTATTAAGGGCGGCATCGATATCGCTAATAGCCCCTTTCATATAGAATTCCGATTCACCGATATGATCATATTTACCATCCAAGATTTGCTTGAAGCCGACAATAGTGTCAGTAATTTTAACATAAGCGCCCGGGCGGCCGGTAAAGGTTTCGGCAACTGAGAAAGGCTGAGACAAAAATCTTTGAATTTTACGAGCGCGAGAAACGATAACTTTATCATCATCGGACAGTTCTTCCATACCTAAAATCGCGATAATATCTTGCAGCTCTTTATAGCGTTGTAAAATTTTCTGAACGCCGCGGGCAACTTCATAATGTTCCTCGCCAACAATTTTCGGATCAAGAATCATCGAAGATGATTCAAGCGGGTCAACGGCGGGATAAATGCCGAGCTCTGATAAAGGACGAGATAAAACAACAGTCGAATCAAGATGGCCAAAAGTAGTCGCTGGAGCCGGGTCAGTTAAGTCATCGGCTGGAACATAAACAGCTTGAATAGACGTAATTGAACCGTTCTTAGTCGAGGTAATACGTTCTTGAAGTTCGCCCATTTCCGTCGCTAAAGTAGGTTGATAACCGACAGCCGAAGGCATACGGCCTAATAAGGTTGAGAGCTCAGAACCGGCTTGAGTAAAACGAAAAATATTATCAACGAAAAATAAAACGTCTTGTTTTTTTTCATCACGGAAATATTCAGCAATCGATAAACCGGTTAAAGCGACACGAGCGCGGCAGCCTGGCGGTTCATTCATTTGACCGAAAACCATAGATACCTTATCTAAAACGCCCGCATCTTTCATTTCATGATATAAGTCATTGCCTTCACGGGTTCTCTCGCCCACACCGGCAAAAACTGAATATCCGCCATGAGCTTTAGCGATGTTATTAATAAATTCTTGAATAACAACGGTTTTACCGACACCAGCTCCTCCGAATAAGCCGACTTTTCCTCCTTTTGCAATCGGACAGATTAAATCGATAACTTTAATGCCGGTTTCTAGAATTTCCGTCTTAGTCGACTGGTCAGCAAAATCCGGGGCGCCGCGGTGAATTTCGTATGATTTCTCTGCCTTAATATCTCCCGCATTATCAATTGGTTCTCCTAAAACATTTAAAATACGCCCAAGAGTGCCGGTCCCGACTGGAACGCTAATCCCCTGGCCAGTATTAACAACCTCATCGCCGCGTTTTAAACCGTCAGTGGTCCCCATGGCGACAGCGCGAACAACGTTAAAGCCAACGTGCTGCTGGACTTCTAAAATTAACTTCTCATTGCCCTTTTTAATTTCCAGAGCGCTGTAAATAGACGGCAAATTGCCATCGAAAATAACATCAACCACCGCGCCGATAATCTGTTTCACTTTGCCTAAATTGGTCTTATTTTTTTCCATATACTTATAAATTCTTGTTAACTATATTTAAAAATTAATTTATTTTTTTAAGCTTTCATACCCGCCACTCCCGAAGAAATCTCGGCAATTTCCGCCGTAATTGCCGATTGGCGCGCCTTGTTATAAAACAGGGTCAACTCATCAACCAAATCACTCGCCGCTCCGGCCGCTTGGTGCATAGCATTCATACGAGCGCTATGTTCAGAAGCGTTGGATTCCAGAAGCCCTTGAAAAAGCTGGACTTCTATCATGCGTGACAAAAGATTATCTAAAACTTCATTATCATCTGGTTCATAGGTAAAGAAATAAGAACTGCCTCCGAGATGTTTCTGCTCTTTTTCTTTAATAAAATCATAATCCGTTTTTAATTTTTCACTTTTAGCCGTGGCGCCTAAATATTTATCTTCATTATCAAGTTCAATCGGTAAAACTTGGCGCAAACGCGGAACTTGTTTAGTCGGGCTGACAAAGTCTGTATAAGCTAAAATGACTTTGTCATATTTTTTGGCTAAAAAATCATCGATAATTGTCTTGGCAACTGGAGAGACTTCGGCCACCGACGGCTTAACATCATTTTTGATAAATTCAGCAGTAATATTATAACCATATCTCTTTCCGACCGACGCACCGCGACGACCGATAATAATAAAATCTGTTTCAATATTACCGTGTTTTTTAATAGAAGAAATGGCTTTATTAATAATTGCCGAATTAAAACCGCCACATAAACCGCGATTTGAAGCCATTAAAACAATCACGACTCGATTAATCTGGCGGCGCTTTTCTATCAGAGGATGCTTTAATTTCCCAGAAACGGCCGTTTCGGCAATATTAACGATAGTCGCCCAGCCTAAATTAGCATAGGTTCTAGTCTTTAAAACCGCTTCAACAGAACGACGCATTTTAGCCGCCGCTACCATTTCCATCGCCTTAGTGATTTTTTTTGTATTGGCGATTGATTTTATTCTTTTTTTTATTTCTTTCGCGTTAGTCATGAGATTTCCTTAAATTTTCAGAACTAGCTCAATAAATAATCTAAAGAGCTTTTATAATCTTCAATAGTTTTCGACAAAGCCTGTTCATCAGCCTCCTCTAATTGACCGCTAGTTTTTATTTTTTCTAAAGTCGCTTGAGCATTGTTATGTGCATAAGCAGTCAACCCTTCTTCAAAAACCGCTATCTTCTCAACTGGAACATTGTCCATAAAGCCATTAGAAAAGGCAAAATAAATCAAGACTTGTTTTTCAACTGCGACTGGAGAATATTGTCCTTGTTTAAAAATTTCAAACAAGCGTTTCCCTCTTTCCAGTTTTTTCTTAGTATCTTCATCTAAATCTGACCCAAATTGAGCAAAAGCCGCTAGCTCGCGATACTGAGCCGCTTCTAATTTAATTTTTCCGGCCACTTTTTTCATCGCTTTAATCTGAGCCGATGAGCCGACACGAGAAACGGAGATACCAACATTAACCGCTGGTCTATTGCCTTGATAAAATAAATCCGGTTCTAAATAAATTTGGCCATCGGTAATAGAAATAACATTAGTCGGAATATACGCGGCCACATCTCCCGCTTGAGTTTCAATAATCGGCAAAGAAGTAATCGAGCCGCCGCCGTATTCTTTATTTAATTTACATGATCTTTCTAAAAGACGAGAATGAAGATAAAAAACATCGCCCGGATAAGCTTCGCGGCCCGGTGGACGTTTAAGCAATAAAGAAATTTCGCGATAAGAAACGGCATGCTTGGATAAATCATCATAAACCACTAAAACATCTTCCCCTTTATCTAGAAAGTATTCGGCCATCGCGGTCCCAGCATAAGGAGCAATATACAGCAGGGGCGCCGGATCGCTCGCGCCCGCTAAAACAACGGTCGTATATTTCATGGCACCGGCTTCCTCTAACTTAGCAACGATTCCGGCTACTTTTGACTCTTTTTGACCAATAGCCACATAAATACATTTCATGTTCTGGCCTTTTTGGTTAATGATGGTATCAATTGCAATCGCGGTTTTACCAATTTGACGATCGCCAATAATAAGTTCACGCTGTCCGCGACCAATTGGAATCATCGCATCAATCGCTTTAATACCAGTTTGAACGGGCTGTTTAACTGATTCACGAGTAATAACGCCGGAAGCAATTTTCTCAATCGGATAATGCTTATCAGCTTTAATATCACCTTTCATATCCACGGGAACGCCAAGCGGATTAACAACGCGACCGATTAAGCCTTCTCCAACCGGAACCTCTAAAATTCTTTTAGTAGCAATAACTTCATCACCTTCTTTAATCGCCAAAGAATCTCCTAAAATAATCGCTCCGACGTTGCCTTCATTAAGATTTAAAACTACGCCATAAACTGAACCGGCTGAAGTTTTAAATTCTAACATTTCCGACATCATGACGTCTGATAAACCGGAAATTAAAGCAATCCCGTCGCCGACCTCAATAACGCGGCCAAATAGCTGCTCCTGATTTTCTGCCTGAAAAGAAGAAATCTGTTTCTTGAGCTCTTCGACAATAAAATCTTTAGTGTTGGTAAACATATATTCTTATTAACTTTTAACGAATCTTTTATTTTAATTAGCAATTTTCTCTTTAAGTTTTTCTAGACGAGTTTTCAAGCCAGCGTCAAAAATCTTGTCGCCATATTTAATAACCGTTCCGCCGAGAATGCTCTTGTCAATCTGAAAATCAACGGAAACTTCCTGGGTACCAGAAGCTTTCTTGATATAGTTTTTAAGTAAAGCGGCGGTTTTTTCTCCTAATGGAGAAAAGCTGCCGACTTCTGCCTGAACAATCTTAAATTCTTTATTCCAAAACTTCTCAAACTCGCTAATAATTTTATCCAAGCGAAAAGCGTCATGACGGCTCACCAAAAGCTGCGCAAAAGCGGCAATAGAACGACGGCTTTTTTCCGGCGTACCTTCTTTAACGAGTTCAAATAAAGTTTGAGCGTATTGAGCGCTGGTAATTTTCATAATTATAAGTCTTTGACAACTCGGGCGATTAGCTCGGCATCTTTTTTAGCATCAACTTTTTCGCCCAAGATTTTTTCTAAGGCTATTGCAATTAGCTCGGCGGTTTTCTTTTTTATTTCGCCAATCGCCGCCTGTTTTTCGCTGGCAATTTTTTCTTTCTCATCGGCAATAATCGCTCGAACATCAGATTTTGATTTATCAATAATTTCTTGATAGCGCGCCTCGGCTCTATTTTTAGCATCTTCAATAATTAAATTAGCTTCTTTGCGAGCCTCGGCAATCAACTCCTTCTTTTTAGCTTCCGCTTCTTCTAACTTCAGGGCGGAGTCTTCACTATCCTTAACTCCTTGCGCAATTTTAAGACGGCGATCTTCTAACATTTTAAAAATCGGCTGATAAGCAAAACGCCATAATACAAAGATTAAGACAGCAAAGTTAACTAATTGAGCCAACAAGATGCGCAGATCTAAACCTAGCGCGTTTATTAAACTATTCATAACAAAATAAATTACAAAACAAAGCAATCCAACCCTAACTGAAGAGTTGGATAGGCTTCGCTTTCTAAATTAACCAAAGAGAATAATTAAAGCGATAACTAAGGCATAAATAGCGGTTGATTCAGCAATCGCCATTGAAACGAACATGAGCGGAGTAATTTTGTCGCTCGCTTCTGGATTGCGACCAATTGCTTCTAAAGCCTTAGAGGCGGCGATACCTTCACCGATACCGGGACCAATAGCGCCCAGACCGACGGCGATGCCAGCGGCCAGGTATTTAGCGGATTCGATTTCCATAGTTTTTTAAATTAATTTATTTAAATTATAATAATTTTATTTTACTTCTTCAGCCGGAGTTTCGGAAGCCATTGAAATAAAGACTAAGGTCAAAACTGAAAAAACAAATGCTTGGACAACGGCAGTTAAGAGCCCTAAAAACTGAAAAGGCAGGGGCAAGAAAAAGGGCGCTAAAAATAACATCACTGCTCCTAAAACCTCACCCGCAAAAATATTTCCAAACAAACGGAAAGACAGAGAGACCACTTTGGCAATTTCGCCGATTAAATCCATAATTCCTAAAAATAATTTCAAGGGGCTGCGGAAATTAAAAAAACGGCCCAAATAAGCTAAGGGGCCGCTAACGGCAATGGCGATAATTTGAAATAATAAAACCACAACGATAGTCATCATGAAAACTAATCCGTAATCAGCGATAATGGCTCTAAATAAAGGAACAGTCCCGCCGGCAGTCTCTAAAGTAAAAGCGGCTTGGCCAGGAATAAAAGTTAGTAGATTAGCAATCAGAACAAAAAAGAACATGGTCGCAATCAGCGGAAAAACTCTTTTAGCCTTTTTCCCCGGGCCAATAATGGATTCGGTAAAATCATAAGCCCCGCTAACTAGCATTTCAATTAAATTCTGCATCTTGCCGGGAACCATTTTTAAATTCGCTTTAAAAATAATCGCCCCGATAACTAAAAACAACCATAACAAAAAAAACCAAAAAAAAGTATTGGTAACTGGCCATGAGCCGATATGAAAAAGCGCTTGCGGCGCTAATGAAATATTCAATCCCATATTAATTATTCAACTGGCGGCTTACTCTGCTTAGCTAATTCTTCTTGACGATACTGAGCCATCATCTTATTGATCTTCCTAATCTTCTTAAATAGCAGAATGTTGGTCACGATAAAGGCGACTAGAACGCTGAGTAAAAGCGCCCAAGGATGAGTAGAAAAAATTCTATCTAGCAGTAAGCCTAATCCACCTAAAACCAATAAAGGCCCGATGATGGAACCAAGGCTATACATAGCGCTCGCTAAAGCTATTTCTCTCACCGCTTTTTTATCCATTTTAAGGAAAATTAAATTATTAGCTCCACTCTATATATAAAGCAATAATCATTAAAAGTCAAGCCTCTCAAAATATCTCCCAAGCTAAAAAATCCCTTAAATTCGGAAAAGTTGCCGCGCATTCTCAAAGGTCACTTCAGCAACTTTCTCTATCTTCATATTTTTTATCTCGGCAATTCTTTTAGCGACATATTGGACTAGAACCGGCTCATTTCTCTGGCCGCGATATGGTTCCGGGGTCATATACGGAGTATCGGTTTCTATCATCACCTTATCGAGAGGAATTTTTCTGATTAATTCATCCCACTGTTTGCTGAAGGTAATTAGGCCAGTAAAAGAAATGAGGAGTCCCAGACGGAAATATTTCCAAGCTAAATCCTCGTCTCCAGAAAAACAGTGGACAACCCCCCAGGGCCTATCAGCAGGAATTATATGCCCATACTCCTTCTTAAATTCCTCTAAAATCTCCAAAAGATCATCATGGGCCTGGCGGCAATGAATAATCACCGGCAAATCCAAACTGCGAGCTAAAAGTAGCTGCTGAGCAAAAACCTCATGCTGCTTCTTTTTAACCGCCACAACATCTTTAGCTGGATCAATGTGATAATAATCGAGGCCAATCTCACCGATGGCAACAACCTTTTCAAACTTAGCCAACTTCTCATAACTACCATAGTCAAAATCCTCTTTACGAGGCACAAAATTATAGGAATTATCTTCCTCTTGACTATCAACGACGCCTTCTTCTAGATGAATAGGGTGCAGCCCAACGGCTGCGTAGACGCCGCGCTGGTACTTATTGGCAAAATGAAGAGCGCGATTAGATGTCTTATATTCAGAGCCGACCAGTATCATCCAAGTATCGTTATCTAAAGACCGACGAATAACCTCTTCGGCATCGTCTTTAAAGGCATTAAAATTAACATGGGCATGGGTATCGATAAACATGGGAAAATATTTTTTCAGACAAAAAACGCGAACTAGCGCGTTTTTGTCTAATTTACAAAAGTTTTTTTACTAAAGATTCTCTGCTTCATTCTTTGGCTCTTCAATTGGAGCCTCGGGAGTCGCTTCTGTAACTGGGGCGGCATTCTCCGCGCCAGCAGGAGACGCTTCTTTATTCTCTTCACCGCAATGGCAATGTTTGCAAGAACATTTACATCCAAAGATTTTTTTTAGCCATTCACACATAGATTTATAGTGAAATTAATAATAAATAGCGGTCTTTTCGCTATTTTTATTATAACATTTTCTTGGTTAAAGTCAATCTTAAAAAACAAATAACATTATATATAAAATATGTCAAAATTCTAAAAATTGAGCTCTTCTAGCAGCTGTTTTTGCTTTTTGTTAGCCACGGTTGGTATTTTAACAATTACCTTAATATACTGGTCGCCGACCCCGCGACTATGGAGCTTGGTGATTCCCTTTTCTTTAATCTTGAAAATAGTGCCCGACTGAGTCCCCTCAGGAATCTTTAGTTTTATCTTCCCGTGAATAGTATTAACATCTATTTTATCACCTAAAATGGCCTGGCGTATATTAATTATCTCTTCGGTTTTAATATCATAGCCATCTCGAACAAACTCTTTGTGGCTAGCAACTTTAATGCGCAAATACAAATCGCCGCTAGGAGCGCCTTTCTCTCCTGCTTCCCCTTGACCGCTTAGACGAATAGATTCGCCAGTATTAATACCAGCTGGAATTTTAACTTTTAGCTTAACATTATCGCGATGAATGCCGGAGCCGCTACACCTGGAACAGATTTGGCTATAATGTTTTCCCTCGCCAGAACAAGCTTCGCAAGTTGCCTGTGTTTGAATATTGCCCAAGATAGTTCTCTGCACACGAGCAACTCGACCGCTGCCTCCGCAGGTCGGGCAAGTCTCAATCTTTGCTCCTGGTTCAGCCCCGCTTCCCTTGCAATGATTACAAGTTGCATTTTTGGTAAAGCTTATTTCCTTTTCTAGCCCGAAGGCCGCTTCCATAAAATCAAGATTGATGGTCATCTCCATATCACGACCACGCCGGCGAGATGTTCGAGAAGAATTTGACCTCCCTCCACCAAAACCAAAAATATCTCCAAAACCACCGAACAAATCCCCTAAATCTTCAAAATCAACATTGAAACCACCGCCCTGGAAGCCGCCAAAACCTTGGCCGCCAAAACCTTGGCCGCCAGTAAAAGCCGACGAGCCAAACTGATCATAGCGCTGTCTTTTTTCAGTGTTACCAAGAACTTGATAGGCCTCATTAATCTCTTTAAATTTTTCCGCATCACCGCCTTTATCGGGATGATGTTCATGAGCTTTTTTACGAAAAGCCGTTTTAATTTCATCGGCCGTCGCGCTTTTAGAAACTCCTAGTATATTGTAATAGTCTTTGGACATAATTTTTTATTCAATCACTCGCCCCAGGCTGACTAGCCTGAGGCGAGTTGAGAATAAACAATCTTATTTATTTCTTTTCTTCTTCAACCTCTCCCTCAACAACATCTTCCTTCTTATTGTTTTCAGCCTGGGTATTCTCTGAGCCAGCCTGAGCAGTGTCAGCTCCCGGAGTAGTTCCTGGCTCTGCCTGTCCGCCTGGGGCGGAATACATAGCCGCTCCAATTTTCTGAGCAATGGCATTAATCTCTTCCATCTGTTTTTTCATCTCATTAACATCACCGCTTTCTTTAGCTTTTTTAAGCTCAGCCGTTTTGTCTTCTAACGCTTTTTTATCTTCCGCCTTCATTTTATCGCCCGATTCTTTAATCATTTTCTCCATAGTAAAGACAACTGAATCAGCTTGATTCTTAATTTCTACTTCTTCCTTCTTTTTCTTATCATCTTCAGCGTGCATTTCCGCTTCTTTCTTCATCTTTTCAATTTCTTCTTTAGATAATCCGGATGAAGCGGTAATAGTAATTTTCTGAACTTTATTAGTCGCTTTATCAGTTGCGGAAACATTTAAAATTCCGTTAGCATCTAAATCAAACTTAACTTCAATCTGCGGAATACCACGCGGGGCTGACGGAATGCCATCAAGCGTAAAGTGGCCAAGAGTCTTATTATCGACCGCCATTGGGCGCTCTCCCTGAACAACATGAATCTCTACGGCTGTTTGTCCGTCAGCGGCTGTGGAGAAAACTTGAGATTTGGAAGTTGGAATGGTTGTGTTTCTCTCAATTAACGGAGTTGCTACACCTCCCAAAGTTTCAATGCCTAAAGTAAGGGGGGTAACATCAAGTAGTAAGACATCTTTAACATCGCCTTGCAGAACGCCAGCTTGGACGGCCGCTCCCATCGCCACTACTTCATCCGGATTAACGGTTAGGTTAGGCTCCTTGCCAAAAAACTCTTTAACTTTTTGAACAACTAAAGGCATACGAGTCATCCCACCGACTAAAACAATTTCTTCAATATCGCTGACTTTATAACCAGCATCGGATAATGCTTTCTTGCAAGGTTCAATAGTCTTCTCTACTAAATCCATTACTAAAGCTTCTAATTTAGCCCGTGTCAGCTTCATGACTAAGTGCTTAGGTCCATTTTGATCAGTAGTAATAAACGGTTGATTAATTTCTGTTTCTTGGGCAGTTGATAATTCAATCTTGGCCTTTTCCGCCGACTCCTTAATTCTTTGTAAGGCTAAAGTGTCTTTTGATAAATCGATGCCTTGGTCTTTCTTAAATTCTTCAATAATCCAATTAATAATCCTCTGGTCAAAATCTTCACCACCGAGGTGAGTGTCGCCATTAGTTGCCTTGACTTCAACCGTATCGGCAGAGATATCAAGGACAGAAACGTCAAAAGTGCCACCACCTAAGTCATAAACAACAATTTGTTGACCTTGTTTTTTATCAAATCCATAAGCAAGCGCGGCAGCCGTTGGCTCATTGATAATACGCTTGACATCCAGTCCGGCGATTGCGCCAGCATCTTTAGTCGCTTGACGTTGTGAGTCGTTAAAATAAGCCGGAACGGTAATAATTGCTTCGGTAATCTTTTCACCCAACTTCGCTTCCGCATCAGCTTTTAGCTTGGATAGAATCATCGCGGAAATCTCCTGCGGACTATAGTCCTTATCGCCTAAAGTAACTTTAACACCCTCGCCCGCTTGGACAATCTTATAAGGAGCGGTTTTTAGATCGCGCTGCACTTCCTCTTCATTAAAATGACGACCGATTAAGCGCTTCACGGCATAAACCGTGTTTTCGGGATTAATAACCGCTTGGCGCTTAGCGGCTTGACCAACTAAACGTTCGCCACTTTTAGAGATAGCGACTACCGATGGGGTAGTTCGATTCCCTTCAATGTTTTCAATGATTTTTGGTAAACCACCTTCCATGACAGACATGGCGCAGTTCGTTGTTCCTAGATCGATTCCTAAAATTTTTGACATATTTTTATTTGTCCGCCTAAGGCGGTTTATTTAATTAATATTTCTAATAACTCCATTATGAGGCGCACCGGGCGATGCGCCCGAAATGGAATTATCTAAT
Organism: uncultured Gammaproteobacteria bacterium; assembly: GCA_964587195.1. Lineage (GTDB taxonomy): Bacteria > Patescibacteriota > Patescibacteriia > Patescibacteriales > UBA12465 > UBA12465. The sequence goes on from CAZPKN010000007.1 coordinate 28,359, forward strand.
TATTTTTTCTTACTTTCAATCTTAATTGTTTTTGGCTTAACTTCTGGCGCTTTCGGAACGGTAATCTTTAAAATACCGTCTTCATTAACCGCACTGGCATGCTCACCGTCAACTTTAGTAGGAAGCGGAATAGAGCGGTAAAAAGAGCCGCGGCGGATTTCCTTGCGATAATAATTCTTATCATCAACCTCACTTTTCTTCTCGCTTTCTCCTTTAATTGACAGGACATTATTCTCAATCGCGATATCGACCTTATCTGGATCGATACCACCTAATTGAGTCTCGATAACAATGTTATCTTTGTCCTCATACATATCAACGGCCGGTGTAAAGCCGAATTGATTACCACGAACAGTCGGCAACATGGATTCCATCATTTTATCCATGTCGTCGAAGTCTGAAAAAAATGGCGTCCATTTAATAAGTGACATAGACTTACTTTTCTCCCGGCAAAACCGTTAGCAAAACGGTAGATGACGGAAGAAGTTAATTAAATTATGTTAAATTATTAATTAGTTAATGAATTATTCAGAAACAACTACCTTGGCAGGGCGGATAACTTTACCATTAAGCTTGTAGCCGGTCATGATTTCCTGCTTAACTATTTCTCCCGAGCCATCAACTGCCTCCATGGTTTCGTGATTGAATTTCTCGCCGACTGCTTTAATTTCTTCAATGCCTTGAACCGTTAAAACATCTTTAAACTGCTTTAAAACGTGCATCACGCCTTGTGCCCAAGGATTCTTGGCCGCTTCTTCGCTTATTCCAACTAGAGACATTTTTAGGTGATCGTAAACCGGAAGTAAATCATGCAGGAAGTCATTAACGGCATACTTTATCAGTTCCTGCCTGTCCTTGGCGTTTTGTTTAATTAAATTCTGATAGTCGGCTAAAGCGCGTAAATATTTATTTTCCCAAGAGTCGATTTCCTCTTCAGAAATGAATTCAAAACGCGGCTTTTTAATCCCGGCGGCTTCAACTTCTTCAAGAAACATTTTTTTTGGTCTCACCCATAATTTATCCTCATGGTTAATATCTTGATAAACAACCATATCCTCTTTGGTTTCAGAATTTTTTACCAGATAAAGAACTTTATATTCCCCTCCCTTGTAGTGGCGGTAGCGGCCCTTCTTAACTTCTTCCATATTTATTTTAATTTATTATTAATAAACTCAGCTAAAGCCAGGTTGCGAGCATAATCCATCCGCATCGGCCCCAGAATTCCAAAAATACCACTAGCTTTATCCTTTTTATACTTTACTAAAACTGTACTGAGAAAATTACCAAAGGGGTTTTTAGAACCAATAAGCACTTGGACGCCATCTTCAACATCTTCAAATATCTCATCAATTATCTCTTCTAAACGATCAATAACCGCCGAAACATCGCACACCATATTAACCTTACTAAACTCCGCTTGAGAAAAGAGATTGCTTAGGCCGGTATAATATAGGTCATTTTTATGAAAGGCCCAAAAAACCGCCCCGCCTGACAATTCAGCAATTGTTTTAGCGGTCTGGCGATAAGCAGTCTCTTCATTTTTAAAAATACCATCTAACAGAACTTTTTCGTCTTCATTTAAAGATTCAAGTTTCTTCTCTTTTTGCCAATCCGGCAAAAATAATTCATAAGCTAACTCAGTCGGAATGCGCCCAGCAGATGTGTGCGGCTGATAAATGTAACCCTCATCTTCAAGCTCCATCATTTCATTGCGCACCGTGGCTGTTGAAATATCCAAATCATAATTCTCAACTAAAACTCCCGAAGAGACAGGCGCGGCTGTTTTCAGATACTCCTTAATGATGGTCTCTAGAATTGTTTTTTTTCTATCAGAAATCATATTGAATAATTTACAAATCAATTATAAACAAAATTAGCACTCAAGTCAAGAGAGTGCTAATTAAGATATTTTTGGCTAATTATAGTAAATATTATTCAATACCTAATTCAGCCTTTAGCTCCAGGTTTTCCTGATAAACATCTGCTGTCATTAAATTCCTCATCTGGAAATCCTGACTAGCGCGATAACTAAGAAGATAGAACTTCGGCGGAACCTGATTGATAACTAAATCAGTTGCCAAGTGAACTGCCCCAGCAAACGCCATAGTAACGGCAATAATTTTAACAACTCGTTGACGGCGAAACAGCCAAGCGATGATTAGTAGTAAAGACACTAACTCCCAAGCATGAAACCACAAATGAAGCTGCTCGGAAGTAAGAAACTGGCGACCTTCAAAAAAATATTGAAAATTAAAGCGCCCCTTAAAAACTAATAAATATTCTAAAACGTGATCTAGATCAATTAAAAAACCAGCCGCTATCCCAGCTAAAATGCTCACTAGCCTTTCCCTAAAGTAATATCCCGCCAAGAGACCACTCAAAAGGGCTAATAAAAAATGAATAGATAAATGAAGTGGTAAGGGGATATCCATAAAATTAATTATTCTCTAGCTTATCAAGTGAAGAAGTCGCAACATTCAAGCGCCCCGGATCAAAATACCAAGCCAGAATATCCCGAGCAATCGGCGCCGCCATTGTGCTCCCCTCAACTCCTTCTTCAACTAAAACTGTAATCGCTAATTCAGGGTTGTCATAGGGGGCGAACCCAATGAACCAAGCATGAGGACTCTTCTTACTCGACCATTGAGCAGTTCCGGTTTTGCCAGCTGCAGCGACTGGGAGGACGCTTAAAGATCGACCACTGCCCTGAGTAACAGTCTGCCGCATTCCTTCGCGAACAATTTTCATATTATAATCATCAATAAAACCGCCTTGGATTATTTCTGGCTCAACTTCTTGAACAACATTATTATTAACATCTAAAATACGGCTGACTAAATGAGGCCTATAAAGCGTCCCACCATTAGCTAGGGCGACAGTATAATTAGCAACTTGGAGCGGAGTAACAATCACATCCCCCTGGCCGATGGAAAAATGATAAGTATCGCCAATATACCAGGGCTCTTTTTTAACTGTCTCCTTCCAGGTTTGCGTCGGTACAAATCCTTTCCGCTCTCCATGAAGGTCAATGCCGCTCGCCTCTCCTAAACCAAACAACTTAGAATATTTAACCAAAGAACTTAGACCTAATCCCTTAAAATCCTGATAACCGCCACCAATATAGTAAAAAAAAGTATTGACCGATTCAGCAATGGCTTTGCGAACATTAGTCGTTCCATGGCCGCCCGCTTTCCAGTCTGGAAAAAACCATTCGCCAATACGTATCCCGCCCGTGCTTAGAAAACTAGTATTTTCGGTAATTACCCCCTCCTGTAAAGCAGCGGCAGCAAACAGGGGCTTAATAGTTGAACCAGATGGAAATTCCCCGCTGATAGCCCGATTAAACAGCGGTTGATTTGGATCTTCCAGAAGACTGCGATAGCTTTCCTGTCCAATGCCGCCAGCAAACAAATTATTATTATAAGCCGGTAAGGAAACTAAACTGAGAATTTCTCCGTTACTGGGATTAATAATAATAATTGACGCTCTTTTTAAACCAGCCTTGGTTAAGTAACTTTGAAGGATTTCTTCTGCTTTTTCTTGCAGATCAAGATCGAGTGATAATAATAAATTATAACCATCAACCGCCGGAACTTCATTGATAATCTTTTTCTGCCTTCCTAAAGCATCAACTTCCATATTTTTAGAGCCGGCCTGGCCCTTTAATTCTTTCTCCCAAGAATATTCCAGGCCAACTTTGCCAATATAATCAATCGGCGAGTAGGCTTTACCTAGAGTTTCCAGTTCTCGTTGATTAATTTTTCCGGTATAACCGAGAATATGCGACAAACTACTATCCTCTAAAATAGAAAAGTGCTGCTGGCTATCTGATAAGAGATATTCGCGCCGGATTTTGCTTGATAAAAAGACTCCCGGCCAATGGGGCAGGTCCATCATCAAGAGCATGGCCTTATCGTATTCAATATTATCAGCGATAAATAAAGGCTGATAAGATTCCAGGGAGCCGATTTTTACAGCCGCTAGCGCTTCTTTTATTTTATAGAATGTCGGAGTATCAACAATCAGGGCTAAACCGTCTGCGTCACTATCTGGCGTTGATTGATTTAAAGAAGTTAGAACTTCAGTAGAAACTCCTTGTCCTTGATCTAAAATGGCGCTAATTTCTCTAATTAATTCATCGCGCTGTAGCTCATCGCGCGGCAAGTCTATTGGACGCAAATAGAGAACAAAATTGGCTTTATTGCGCACCAAAGGACGCAAGCCTTGAGCATAGATTATTCCCCTTTTAGGCTCAATGACTTGTGAGCGCAAACGATTCCCTTCGGCTAATAAGCGATAATAATCTCCTTTAACTACTTGCAGCCAGGCTGCTCGTCCAATAATTAAAAGTAATACTAAAAATATTACTAAATAAAAATATTTTAAGCGACGGAAATCAAAAGTACGGCTTAATATTTCCTTCTGGCCCGGATCGGACAGAAAAGACTGTTCCGTCCAGTCGGTATAATAAAAAGAGTCTTTAAGCGCTCCAAACTTAAAATTCCCTTCTTTTATAACAAAAGGGTCGGAATCTTTATCCCGTAAAGCATCGGCTAAAAATTTGGAGGGTTTTCTCTTAAACATTTTATTAATAATATTAATAATTTTATCGCGAATCGGGCGGAATGGCAACTTGACAAAAATTATCCACAGGAGAAAGAATTCTTTAATTTTTCTTTATTAAGAAGAATTTATAATAGAAGAGAATCTTTAAAAAAAACGCTATGAGTAAAACATGTTCCAAGCATCAATGCTTTAATCCTAATCCTTGCCGGGGAAAAACCCGGCTAGGCCATTTGCCACTTTGTCGGTTAAATAACCTGGCTTGCCGCTACTGTGCTCCCCGGCCTTACGGCCGCTACGAACCCGAAGACGTGCTCCTGCCTTAACTCTTCCCCTCGTTTTTCAAAAGAGAAACGAGGGGCAAAATTATTTTATGCCTTAAAAAATTGTGTATTACTTTTAATAGTTATAAAATATAATTATTATGTCTCTACTTCTTATCGAGGATGACCAAAATATTATTCTATCCTTATCGCTCGCCCTCTCTAACGTCGGTTTTAAAATTGATTCCGCGACTGACGGCCTGGAAGGATTAAAAATGGCTCGGCGCAAAAACTATGAGCTGATTTTGCTTGATTGCAACTTGCCGACTATTAGCGGCTTTGAGATTGTTAGACGCCTACGGGCGGAAAAGATTTTTACGCCGATAATTATTTTAACCGTTTTAGAAGACCTGGATAATAAACTGGAAATATTTAATCTAGGGGGAGACGATTATCTGACGAAGCCGTTTGCTTTTGCTGAACTGCTCGCGAGAATCAAGGCTTTATTGCGCCGGCCAAGAAATTTCCATGGAGAGATTCTGAGAATAGGAGAATTAGAGCTTGATCCCGATCGTTTTACTGTCTTTAATAATGGACAAAAAATATCTCTGTCGGCTAAAGAATTCGCCTTGCTGGAATATTTAACGCTCAATAAGGGTAAGTATTTATCGCGCCAAGAAATTATGGAAAAAGTCTGGGATGAGAACGCCGACCCTTTTTCTAATACCATTGAAGTCCATATTATGAACATCCGCAAAAAAATCGGTCGAGATAACGCGCAATATATTTTTACCGCCAGCGGGCGGGGCTATAAAGTTGATGATGCAAAATAAAAAAAATATTTATTTTATTTAATTTTTCTTTATCAGGTGCCTGCTAAACTGATAAGGCAATAAGCTAATTAGCTAAAGGCCGATATTGCGCTTGATTTTTTAAAATGACCATCTATGAAAAACCAACTGACAAACCGTGCTCTTATTAAACTGCTAGCTCTAGCGGCCAACCCCGGCATACCTTGGCGCAGCTGACCAAAATACTCCCGCTATGACGGGAGTATTTTATTAGAATAATTTTAAAAATATGGAGAATGGCCTAACAAAATTATTTGCTAAGACGATAAACAAACTAAAAGCTTTGATTTTTCCTCAAGCGGCTGAAGAAGAGGCCGGCCGCCGAACATTAATTATTAATATCGTTTTGCTTTTTTCAATAACCGGATTTCTGTTAATTAATCTGATACGATTAATTGATGTTTTTATTTACCGGCAAACTGAAGGCTTGCCGTTAATCGCTACTTTAATTATTCTAACCTTCTTCGTGTTTTTGTTCTGGCTGAATCGCCGCGGATTTTTAAAAACTACTTCCTTTCTTTTATTAATAACTTTCTCTTGTCCAATGTTCTACTCTCTGTTGACTTGGGGAGCCGATTTGCCGGCCGGTCTTATTTTAGGAGTCTTAGTAATTATTCTAGCGGGGATTCTTTTTAGCGGACGAGGCATCTTAACAGCTGCTTTAATCATTAGCTTGTTTCTGATAATAGTTAGTTGGCAACAATCTCAAGGCGGGCTGCCAGTTGAAGATTACTGGCGTCATGATCCGGCGCAAGCAGCGGATGCGATTGCTCATAGCGTTTTACTGCTGATTATTGCTGGCATCGCCTGGCTATTCTGCCGGGAAATAAATAAGTCCCTGAAAAGAGCTCGGACAAGTGAAAAATTATTAAAAGAAGAACGGGACTCCTTAGAAATAACCGTTGAGAAAAGAACTAAAGAAATGCTAGCGCTAGAGGAAGAAAAAATCCGCCAGTTATACCGCTTCGCTGAATTTGGCCGCTTATCTTCTGGAATATTTCATGATTTAATTAACCCTTTAAGCGCCGTTTCTCTTAATCTAGAACAGATTAATACTGAAACTGGCAGCCGAGTCGCAAGTGCAAAAGCTTACCTTAGCCAAGCGCTCACGGCAACTCATAAAATGGAGGGCTTAATCGCTGGTATTAAAAAACAAATCAGTCGCGAAGCTAATGTCGCAGTTTTTTCTTTGAATGAAGAAATTAATCAAAGTTTAGAAATTTTAGCCTATAAAGCACGGCGTAGTAATGTTAATTTAAGCTTAGCAGCGCCCTGCAACTTAACATTGCGTGGCGATGCTTTAAAATTCGGTCAAGTAATTACTAATTTACTGGCCAACGCTATTGAGGCTTGCGAACAATCAGACAATAAGCAAGTAGTTATTGTTTTGCTAGACAGCCAAGATGAGATAATCCTTGAAGTTAGCGATAGTGGGCCTGGAATATCCCCAGACAATTTAACTAAAATATTCAAACCTTTTTTTAGTACCAAGCAAGCTCAAGGGCAAGGGCTAGGGATAGGGCTATCACTAACAAAAGAAATAGTCGAAAAAGATTTTCACGGGCAAATCAGTGCCGCTAACCAACATAACAGTGGTGCGATATTTACTATTAAAATACCAAAAAATTATTTATAAATATGAGTAATGATTCAAAAGAAGAGTGCTGCTACTGGCCTTTATGGTTTAGCTATCTACTGCCGGCCATCGAACAAAAATATATATCAAAAATATTGCCTCTACTTCAAACTGCTCAAGTTTTTCTCTGGCGAGCTTTAAATATTTATGATGATTTTTTAGACGGAGACCAGCCGTCTCCTAAAAAACTAATCGAGGCTAATAATTATTATCGTCGTTTCTTAAATATCCATTTTAATCTTAAGCTGCCAGATGAATATTATAAATTGCTAAATAATCTACTGGGTCTCTGGGAAAACGCCAACAACAAAGAAGTGGTGAGACGTAAAAAATCATGGAAACTGCAAAACATTCAACTAAAAAAAGTTAATTCTTCCTTAACTTCCCTAGCTGATAAGTCATTAGTATTAGCCTTGGGACCACTCGCCCTACTCTTTTCTCTCCACTATAATCTCAAAAGCCTTGTCGTTACGGCCGCCCTTGATTTTTGGCGCTATTTTTTAAGCGCCAAACAATTATCCGACGACAGCCGCGATTGGCGGGATGATTTAAATGATAATATTATAACCATGGCTAATGCCCCTATTGCCACCCGCTTGGACGTTCGTAGTAGCGAGCTAAACTCAAAACTTGATGATATAAAGCTCCAGACTCTCTTTATCAGCCATGCTGCACCAATGATTATTAGTAATCTAAAAACTCTAGGGAAACAAGCGCGAGCAGCTCTTAAAAAAATCAATCGTGATAAATCACCATTGATTTTGGATAAATTAGTTGCGCCGCTTGAAACAGCGGCGCAAAAATCAGAAAAATTTCTTAAACTAAGCGGATTAGCTATTCATAAATCGCTCTAGCCACTGCCAGCGGCACAGCCTTATTAAAAGGATCCGGCAATATCATGTCCGGCGACAACTCGCTAACACAAGCGGCGATGTTTTCCGCGGCTCGAATTAGCATTTCATCACTAATCGTAGTTACTTTATTATCTAAGGCGCCCCTGAATATTCCCGGAAAAGCGAGAACATTGTTGATTTGGTTAGGAAAATCACTGCGCCCAGTCGCAACAATAAAAGCACCAGCTGATTTTGCTTCATCGGGCATTATCTCGGGGGTTGGATTAGCTAAAGCAAAAATAATCGGCGCTTCATTCATGCTTTTTACCATCTCCGTGGTTAACACTCCCGGCGCTGATACACCGATAAAAATATCCGACCCCTTGATAACTTCTGATAAGCCTCCTGATAAATTATTAATATTAGTCAACTCTGCTAAACGTCTTTTTTCTTGATTCAAGTCATCGCGATCGCGGTTAATCGCTCCTTTACTGTCAACAATAATTAAGTTCTTGAAGCCGTATTTAAGAAGTAAGTCGGTAATCGCTAAACCAGCCGCCCCCGCTCCATTTAAAACAATTTTAACCTCTTCTTTGGACGCCCCTTTAAGCTTCAGGGCGTTAATCAAGCCGGCTAAAACGACGGTGGCCGTACCATGCTGATCATCATGCATGACTGGAATACTTAATTCTTTCTTAAGTCGCGCCTCAATGCTGAAGCAGCGCGGAGCAGAAATATCTTCAAGATTAATACCGCCAAAAACAGGCGCTAAATATTTTACAGTTTTTATAATTTCTTCTTCATCTTGAGTATCAAGACAGATTGGAAAAGCATCAACGCCGGCAAACTCTTTAAAGAGTGCACATTTTCCTTCCATAACCGGCAGAGCGGCTTCGGGGCCAAGATTACCTAGTCCCAAAATAGCGCTCCCGTCACTAATAACGGCCACCATATTGCCTTTCATGGTATGAGTAAAAGCGGCTTGCTTGTCACTAGCAATCAACCGACAGACCTCGGCCACGCCAGGAGTATAAGCTAAAGATAAATCTTGTTTATTATTTAAAGGAATTTTGGACACGGTCGCTAATTTGCCTTTGTGCCGGCGGTGAAGTTCTAGAGATTCTTGATAAATATCGGACATAAATTTAAAAATTAATTATTAAACATTATTCAGTTTTTATTATAAATAATTTATTTGCAAAACAAGAAAAACTAAATAGACTAAAAGAATGACCGCTCCTTCTAGACGACTTAAACGTTTCCCGCTTTTATGAAAAATCAGGATTAATATAAAAAGAATTATCATCGTAATTGAAGTCACTAAATGAGATGAGAGCTGAGTAATCTTAATATTCTTGTTAAGGGCGAGAATGCCTAGAATCAGTGAATTAAGAATAGACGAACTTAAAAGATTGCTGAAAGAAAGCTCCCCTGATTTGTGCCGCCAAGACGCTAGCGCCACCGTAATTTCTGGCAGGTTGGTTCCGATAGGAAAAAAGATTAAGCCAATTAAATAAGGCGGGAGCTGGTAACTTTTTAATAGATTAACGGTGATGCTAACAATGAAATTAGCCGATACCATCACAATCGTTATTCCCACCAAAACAATCAGTAACTCTTTAAAAATCTTATTCTCCCTCAAAAAAGACAGTTTAAAATCTATTCCCCGGCGAGAGTCTTTATAAAAACGCCACATTAAGACGATGTAAAGAATGATTATTAACAAACCATCAAATACATTTAAAGTGCCTTTCAGGGCCAGTAGGGGCGGAAAAACCATGTAAGCTAGTGCTAGGGATAAAAATCCACTTTTGCCGTCATTATCAATCCCCCTGTTAAGGAGCACACTGAATCCCAGCACTAGTCCCATTACGACAATAATGCCTCCCAGTAGATTGCCCATTGATAAGTTGGGAACGTTGCTAGCGATTGCACTGATGGCGACCGCTATTTCCGGAAAAGAAGTTAAGACCCCCAAAACTATCCCTAAAACAAAGACCGGCAGTCCCAGCTTAACAGCTAGGGCGCGAACATTAGAAACTACTTGATCAGCTGAAAGTCCTAGGATAATAAACAAAATAACCAGAGAAAATATCGACCAAAATAGCGAAAGATTATTAATAAAATTACTAATGATGTCCATAACGTTTAGAATTTATTTTATCTCTGTCGCCGACTAAAGGCGGCCAAGAAAGTGGCAATCGGCATTGATAACATCACACCGATACTGCCGACTAGCGTCCTGACTATTTCCGTACTGATAATCTCTGTATTAATAACTCGCGGCAACGCTAACCCTGTCTCACGATTAATGACAAAAAGAAGTAATAGAGGCAGGGCGGCGCCGGCATAGGTTAAAAACAAAGTATTAATAATAGCTCCTAAATGGGTATTGCCGATGCGATAAGCGAGGGAAAATATTTTCTTTGGAAGTAAGGAAGGGTTGGCTTCCTGTAAACTATCGACCGCTTCTATTTGCCCAACAATAATATCATCCAAAACGCCAATAGCACCGATGATAAACCCTGCTAAAAGTAAGCCCTGAAAGTTAATTGTTGCCCGACCTAGATCAATTAAGAAAATCGTTTCCTCCTGAGCCATCCCCGTTAATTTTGTTAATTTTGTAAATATCACAGCCAAAATCAGGGTTGCCAAAAGAGACAAAAAAACCGAAAAAATAGCTAGATGGGATTTACGTCCCCAGCCTTCAGTGATATAGATAATCAAGATAAGAATAAAAAGCCCCCCCAACAAACTAATAAGAAATGGATCGCGCCCATTCAAAATCTGGGGTAGGATAAATTTAATAATGATAATGAAACTAAGCGCTAAGCTAACCAAAGCCTTTAAGCCCTTAAAGCGACCCACTAAAAGAACTAGGATAATAAAAATTACCGCTAATCCAAGAAGAGGCGAGCTGCGAACAAATTCAACGACATAAAAAGTCTCTTGACCATGCTCATCGATATAAGCATCGACAAAAACTTTATCACCGACTTCATAGAGGTTGGCATTAGCGACTTCGACGTCAGAAATACCTTCGTAGACAATTTCCCGTCCTTTAAATTTCCCATCAAGCCCGAGAAGTTTCAAATTTTGCTGTCTAAAAGATGAGCCGTCTTCCCTGGTTTTTTCTTGGGATTCTAAAACCTGGACAACTTCGGCCGAGAAAGAAACCGTCTCAGCTTCTTGCATAGTTTCTTGTTCTAAAAATCCCGGTTCTTGATAGGTCTCCTGGGCATTGATAACTATCACCGGCGTAAAAATGGCCCAGGCAAAAAAAACAAAGAGAAATAGAAATTTTTTTGAAATCAATTTACACATGCTTCAATTATACCATATCTTGTTTTTAGGGCTAGTTTTCCTTGGATAAATAAAAAGCTCAAGTTTTTACACTCAAGCTTTATCACTTCTCGCTCGCCAAGAATATGCAAGAAAATTCTTGATGTCCGGGAAATGATTCAAATAAGGTCACCGGCGCGCCGCCTTGCATAACGACCAATTTAATTGGAACATCATCCAAAACCGGCACTATCAGAGAAATTTCCCCAGCACCTTTAATGGACTGGATAAATTTTTTAGCCTCATCTGCCTCGTACCTGCGCGACAGTTCCAAGGCTCCATAATAAGTTTTTCCGTTGACTTTAGTTTCAACGAAAAAAACTCGGGACAAGCGACAAGGATTGAGAATTTCCACCTTCCTTAAATAAGGTGGTGAAAAAGAAATCAAAAATAAATAATTGACCAAGTATTTAATATTGAGTGGTCTTTTTATCTTTTCCTGATTTCTAAAATCTACCAAAATCATGGCCACTGGCCGGCCGCGCCCTTTGCGCTCTGCTAAGCTACTCAGATTTTTCTCTATTTCCGGAAATAAATCAGGATCGCTTTCCATAGAATAGAAATAGAAAGGATTAGGATCTACCAAGCAAAAGCGGGCAACGATCTGATCACCTTTTTTTATAACGGAAAAAACAAAATTTTTGTTTTTGTCCGTCTTATGGCTCACCCAATAATTATTAGCTGAACCCATTAAAGCGATAGACAAAAACAAAATTAATATTTTTCTCATTTTTTCGCACCGCTCTTAACGGCTTTTTTTAAAGTTCATTTAATTCCCGCTCTTAAGGGGAATTAAGATACCTTAGCAGAAAACTGGCCTATAAGTCAACTAAAATACAGCTGACTAGTCTATAGAACTGACATTTTTTATATCATGGCCGCCACTTGACACCTAGCTAAAAGTGGTGTAATAATAAAGAAAAATCAGAGGTAACATGGAAAAAATCATTGCCGCTCCTGCGCGGAGCCCGTTCTTTATCATTCTCATTATCTGGCTATTTCCCGCTATGTCCGAGGAAGTAGCCGAAAAAAACCAGACCATCGACTTAACGACGGTCAACCGCATTTTTCTATATAATTTATTTCTAGGAGACGAGACAAAAATCGATTCTTGCTTGGCGCTAGCTAACCAAGGACTCAAAAAATTTGTCTTTATCAGCTTAGAAAAGCAAGAATTATTTTTAATTGAGCTGAAAGATACTTTTCAATTAAAAATACAGGCTAAAATTTCTAGCGGTCTACAGTCCGGCTGGACCCCGACTGGCTACTTTACTATTTCCAAAAAGAAATTAGCTCGCCCGTCCAAGAAATATGGCGGAGTTATGACTTATTGGAATTGTTTAACGCCAGACGAGGCTATAGGCATCCATGGCTTGCGCGATGTTTCCTATGAAAAAAATTTAGGGAAACCCGTTTCACACGGCTGTGTCCGCATCGGCAAAGATATTGAAAAAGAATTCTATGAGCTAGCTCCCATTGGAACTATTGTACTTATAGAATAACCAAAACGCCAAACGCTAAAAAGCAATTTGGCGTTTTTAATTTTACATTCCTACTTATCGCGTAACGATTAAATACGCTGTATAAGCGATATAAATAACAAACATAGCAATGCCTTGCCATCTTTCAATAACCCGTTTTTTGCCAAGAAACATGATTAAGAATAAAATAGTAGTTGCGACGATAACTACCATTAAATCAATATTGTTGCCGGGATTAAAAGGTAAGGGTCTAATAAGAGAGCTTAACCCTAAAATCCAAAATATATTAAAAATATTTGAGCCGACTACATTGCCAATCGCAATATCGGTTTGCTTTTTATAAGCAGCGATTGCCGAGGTCGCTAGTTCCGGCAAAGACGTTCCAATGGCCACTATCGTCAAACCGATTAATGACTGACTAATACCAAAATGTTCAGCAATCTTAACCGCTCCGTCAATAATCCATTGCCCGCCTAAAACAAGACCGGCTAAGCCAATTACAATAAATAACACTGCTTTCTTTAAACTCATCTCTTTAATGTCCGGTTCATCGCTGGAACGACCGCTTTTGGCGATACTAAAAGTATAATAAAGAAAAATTGCAAAGAATGATAAAAGAACAAAACCATCAATACGTGATAAACCAGAGAAACCGACTTTATCTATTAAAGCATCGTTGGCCATCGCTCCGACAACCAGCGCTGCTAGCAGACAAAGAGGAATTTCTTTCCAAACAGTACTCTTCTTCGATGTTAAAGGATAAATCGCCGCGGAAATTCCTAAAATCAGCAAAATATTAGCAATATTGCTGCCTAAAATATTACCGATAGCAATATCGGAATTGCCGGCGGCACTAGCAAAAATATTAACCGCCAGCTCCGGCGCCGAAGTTCCAAAAGCCACGATAGTTAAACCAATAACTAATGGGGAAATTTTAAATTTTCTAGCGATTGACGAGGCCCCATCGACTAATAAATCCGCTCCTTTTATAAGGATGAAAAAACCAATGGCGAATAAAACGTAGGTTAGCATAAATTATTATATTATTATGAAATAGTTTTTTATTCTAACCCAAAAGCCGCCTTCACGGTTACCATTACTTCTTTCTCGACGCTAGAAGTATCATATGTTCCGTAATCGGAAATTTCAATTGCGCCTACTGGCATTACTTGAACAACGCCCATGCTAACCGATTTAATCGCCCCCACTTTCTTGCCGCTGCTTAGAGCAATTGCTTCTGCTCTAGCCTTAGCATCTTTAATCGCTTCTGGCAAAAGAGAAATACGTGCTTCTGGAAGCTGAGAATAATAATATTCAACCGGGCTGGCAGAAAAAATAATTCCCTGTTCGGCCAGCTTCTCAACGTTCTTGGCTAGATTCTTCACCGCCTCCACATCCGGCGATTTAACTTCTATATTCTGAGTTAAATTATACTCGCGCGGAGCGCTTTGGTCTTGATGGTAGACTTCATACATGAATACTGGAGAAATTTCGAATTTTCCCTGAAAGCCGCTGCCCGCCAGAAAAGTATTAACGGCTTGTTCATCTTTTTTCATCTGTACATATCCCTCCTTTAAATTGTCAGCTAAAAAGATGCGCGAAAAACTACCGGTCCAGCGAGCCGAGTCGGCCGTAACGGCCTGCTTGGCTGACCCGGAGACAGAAATGGCGTCATCAAGGCGTCTGACGTCTAAAAAAGTTCGAGAGATCATTGAAGCAGAGATAATTAAACTCCCCCCTAAAATAATCCCAAAAAAAATAAGTTTGATTTTGCTCATATATTTCTATGTAAATAATTAATCACTCAGCTAAAATATATTATACAATAAAATAATATAAATTAAAATAATAGATCAGGGATAATATAGGGCCAGAAAACAATCAGGCCAATTATAGCGGCCATAATTGAAGTAATCAGAACAGCGCCCGCAGCGACATCTTTAGTATCTCGGGCGTAGGGATGCTGGTTAGGGGAGGTTAGATTAATATCAATTTCTATCGCTGTATTAAAAGCTTCTGCTCCTAAAACCGCTCCGCCGGCAATTACGACCATTAGCCAATCAAGGCGGCTAATGTCGTAATAAGAACCCAGAACACAGGCGATGATTAAAATAATAATCTGTATCCAGGCATTCGGAGTAGTTTTTAAAAAAACGCCCAGGCCGCGCAAAGCGTTAACAAAGCTACGTCCACGCGCCATCAGCGAGAATTCTTTCTTAGTATCGATTATTTGCATAAGTGATGTTTATTAACCTGATGTTTATATTATAACACGACTAATACGGCGGCTCAAATTTGAAGCGTGGATTGAATCTTCATTATAAAAAAGACTGTCTTATTTGACAGCCTCTGTTATGTTATTCTGTTGTAATCTTATTCTCTGATCTTCACAGAAACTTTCAAGAAAATTAAAAAATTTCCGCTCTTCATGAACATAAATAACCACTTGAATGTGGCATTCTGTTTTATTAGAATAGGATTCATATTCTGGCGTTAGAAATAATTTTCTGAACTCATCTATAAATAGCGGTAGCTTGTATTCCGGTATAACAACATCCAGTCGTAATTTTTTCTCGTAAACCCTTGCCTCTGGTTTTGATGCTGGCAACTTACGCCACCATATCAGCGCAAATGAAGGAGCTCCAAGACCATAAAATAAATTATCAACTCCATTTACGGGAAGCGCTGGGAAAAGAATGCCTATATCTGTCCCGCCGTGTATATTCAGAATGAATTCACTTTTCCAACTATCAAACATCTTTTTTCTCTGATCAGCTTCAGCACAATGAGAACAAAGAAGTTTTCTCACCGATGATGGAATAAACTCAGCTTGTCTTAGAAAATAGTCCTCTATTTCGTCTCCGCACCACAACTTAACTCCATGGGCACGGCATTTGTCGCAACGATAGCCTTCCGGAATAACACTTGGGTACTTCATTCCAATAATTTTTCTTTCTTCCATTGGTTTTTGTGATTTTAAATTGTTAATACTACATGTTTACAAAACAAAAATAGCACTAAATGTGCTATTTTGTCAACCTGCTCGGGGATAGGGATTTCCGCCCTCGCTCCGCCCCATAATGGGCGGAGCTCAC
>CAZPKN010000008.1:0-43523 GCA_964587195.1 uncultured Gammaproteobacteria bacterium
CTCTTGAAATTTAGGAACTTGATTTAAATCGATCCCTGATTTACCTAGTTGAGTAATTTGATTTAACGATGGAGCGTCTTTCTTGAAATCCACATCCTTTAAGCGCTTTATCGCCTCATCTCGCCCGTCTGCATCAAGGCCAACTCTTCCAGAAGTCTTGTCAAATCTTTCCTCAGGAACAACAAAAATCTTACGCGCTTCTTTTCTAGCCGCCTTACCGCTCATAGTATAAGCTTTTTCTGAGGCAATGGTCGCCATAGTCCGAGCCGCCCCGGCTTTTTTGATAGCATCAACTCTTTTCTTTGCCTTTTCCTCTACGGCTATTTTATGCTGCCCTAAAGCTATTGACCCCTGTTGAGCTAACTTTCTAATTCCAGTGGCTCTTAAGACCCCTCCCAAAACTCCTCTTTGAGATCCAACCACATCAAGAGCATTTCTAACTCCTTTTTGATTAATAGCCGCCATCCCTAAATTTTTAGCGCCCGTCTTAGCTATTTTCCCCGTCCAAGCCGCTCCCTTCTGTAACTTAGCCATACCGGTCCCAGCAATCTTTCCCGCCGCGCCGCCGATTTCACTGGCAATTTTCAAGCCGCCAATAAGCATGCCAATAGAAATAATAAATTTCAGAAAAACATCTAGCTCATTGGCTTTAGTCCCGCCTCTCGTTGTACTAGCTCCGTAACCTGTCCCTGTCATGGTTAATTCCTGTCCGGCACTTTGCGTGCTAACTTCGGGAACATTTTTAAAATCTTTTTTTATATCATATGACTGCATGGAAACAAAAGACAGCCAAATGAAAAAAGCTAAAACCGGTCCAACGATTAAATTCTTCGAAAATTCCGACCACCACATGCTAGAATATTTCTGCCCGCCCGGAAAAGCGGAAAAAAGATAAGCAAACGGCGAGAGAACGACATAAATCCAAATCATGACCATGCGCATCACTAGCATAGCCAGCATAGTAACAATAGTCACAATAGCGACTATCATATATATCAAGCCTAGGAAATAAGAACCGATAATCGCCCAAAAACCAATGTCACCGCTTTGATTGGCAATAGTGACAATCTCTAATATTCCTAAATTAGTTACTAAATTGCCCGCCGCCATTCCTTTAAAAGCATTAACAAAAGTCAGCATAACTACTTGAGCCACATCAATTAAAAGGCCACAGATAGTTTTTGAAAAATTAATTAGAACGGCCATTAAAATAACTTTCGGCAACCAAGTTTTGTAACTATATTTTTCTTGATTAAGAATAGTTGCAAAAGCGATTATCAGCAAAACAACCACAAAAAACATGTTAGCGACATCGCGTACTATCCGCCAACCATTTTCAACCGCCTGAGAGCCAATAAAATCATTGTACTGGGCGACTAACACTAGAGTTTTAATAATTAAAACCAGAATTACTCCTAAAGCGGAAATTATCCAACCGATTATTCCTCCTAAAAGTTCAGCGGCCCATTCAAAACTAGCCTGGGCCGGAGCAGCTAAAACAAAAACACCGACCGCGGCGATCAGTCCGAAAAAAAATAATACTTTTTTCTGATTGTTTATAGTCTTCATAATGATTTTTTGCTTATCCACAAAAATCAATTTAATTTATTTTCACAATTCCCAATCGCACACCACAGCGAATCAAAAATCCTTTTTATAACTTCTAGAGGATTAGTAATTCCAGTTACAATCATGGCAATAACTACTAGAACTGAAAGGAATACTACCAGGCAACCCATATTCAAACAGCCGACACCCATGCCTTCAGTTAATCCTAACGATCGTTTAGCGCCATCAAGATTGCGAGGGGTGCCCTTTGGAAACCATTCTGAGCCTAAAGAACAAAAGAGATCCTTTCCTAAGACCTGGCTTAAAAATATATGAATATCTATCCAGAGAACCGATAAGCCAAAAGTGGGTATTATATTCTGCCAAGCTGCCTTTAGAAGGCTTGAAGTAGCTGGATTGCCATTTCCAACCGAACCTTTTTCGGCAGATTTTTCTTGATTTTTTTTAGCAGCTAATAGCGCTGCTCTGGCCGCTAATCCTGCCGGTCCCGGTAAGGATTTAATCAGACTCTCATTTGCTCTGTTAGAAGCGGCTTTGGCTGCCGCGGCTCTACCGGCATTAAATTTCCCGACGCGGTCCTGACTGGATTCTTGCTCTGGAGAAGAGTCTTCATTTTCTCCACTCCGAGCATTCCTAGCTAACAATTCTTCATCAAGCGCCATAAATTAAGGAAATATTATAAGCATTCTTACTTAAAATTATACAATAAATTAAGAAGAAAGGCAAAATAAAAAGCCGCTCGCTAGAGTTTTAGAAAGCGGCTTTCTGTCATTAAATAATAGCTCTATTGACTAACGCCGAAAGTAGCTGCTTGATTCCAATTATCTTTTATATTGATTTGTAAACTCTTAGT
This sequence comes from uncultured Gammaproteobacteria bacterium, assembly GCA_964587195.1. Taxonomy (GTDB): domain Bacteria; phylum Patescibacteriota; class Patescibacteriia; order Patescibacteriales; family UBA12465; genus UBA12465. The sequence goes on from CAZPKN010000008.1 coordinate 2,423, forward strand.
CCCAATTTCACTATAATAATGGTAAATCACATGCGGTCTTGAAGCATCGGGCCTATTATCCTCTCCTTTAATAACTTGTGAAGTTTTATCTCCCCAATTAATATAAATTTCTCTTAGTGGTTGGCGCTCGGGATTAATAATGGTATTTAGTTCTAAACGATATAGACCCTTACTAGGAATATTAATATTATTTGGCCCATATAATATTGATTTTCCTCCCAGTTTAACGCCGCTAATTATCGGCGGTGCGGCAGTAGTACTACTTAATTTATCAATGGATAAGCCACCTAGAGTATAAGTTTCCCCGGAGAAAGCATATGATCCATACGACTTAAGGAACAGCTGGCTTAAAATAAGACTATAATCCGCCTCCTTAGAAGTGCCCGTGCTAGGCTTGCCTAAATGATCATTCCATAGCGGCACACAAGTCCCAAATCCACCCGCCGAACATGTTCTTTGCGAGACATAACCGTCGATATCATTCGTAAAAGTATAGCGGCAATAAATAGTCGAATTATCTTTATTCCCATTAGTAGCCCAAATTTGCTTATAACTAGTTTTATTACTACCACAATTAGAACAAGTGTTAGGGCTAAAAACAGCAGTCGGCCAAGAGCTGTCATTGAAATCAACATTACGCCAATTATCATTTAACTGCGGATCTGCCGTACATTTCCACCCAGAAGTACTATTAGTAGTCATTATTCCGTCTATAGCTGCGGCAATCCCCCAATAGTTATTCTCTACTACATCACCAGCGTCATTAGTATTTGTATCAGTGGCTTGAATAGCGAGAACATTTTTTTCTTTTTCTAATAATGGGAAATTAAAGTTTTTAACATTAATAATGCTTTTATACCAACATCCGCCGTAAGAGCAGCCTAGAACCTCTTGATCATTTTGGCCAATTAATTTGCCATTAACATATACACTGTAATAATTGTCAACCGAAATCTGTAATTCTCCTACCTTTTTAGAGGCCGTCAAACAATACACATTCGGATTTAAACTACAGTAACCGATATTATTACATCCCGCCCCACTATCACTCTCCTTATAATTCGAGCAGCCGTAGGGCCGACCGGCCAAAACGGTTTCTTTATTTTTAGTTGAATACTGATTGCGCAAGTTAATCTTGCCTTGATTAGTTAAGAAATTAAAACTATCGGGTAGCAGCGCGGCGCCGAAAGGAACCTCTTCTCGATTACGCCCATAGCTTTGTAAATTATGAGAAGCAATACTGCCATACCAAGTTGTCGGGGAAACATTCGAATCAATAAAGAAGTTTGGAGTAGAAGTCGGGAACAGTGAATTAGTGCTAACCCTGTCCGCCCAAGCTTTATTTTCGCCATAAGCGTCAACCATCTGAATAAAATTATTACAGCCTAAGCGGAAAGTTTTGTCTGGGTCATTGCCGGTAATAAGCTTTAAATCATCTTCGCTGGCCGGCGGACGATTATAATCTAAAACACGAACCGGGTCAGTTATCGCTCCTTCGTTTATTCCCTTATATTCATTCTGGCACCATAAATTTGTTTCACCCATGCTCTTACTCTCTTGGCACACCTTAACGCCATTTGCCTTATCATCATTAGGATCAGCGCTAACAATAGTAAAGTCTACCTTATTTAATGCGCCATTATATTTAGTCCAGCCATCATAATAAGTTTGGCCATTACACGCATTCATATCTTTGATGGTTCTCTCTAGTTTTAAATCATGTATTAATCCCGCTTCCTTAGGAAGACACATTACTTTCATAAAACTGTGACTTCTATCTTTTTCCTCACCGACAGCAACGATTGGCTTATATTCATTTGGGCAAATCTTTAAAATATCTGCGGCATAGTCTGTCTTGAATTTAGTAAAAACGCTACTCCAAAAACTTTCGCCAACTTCTTTCCAGTCCTTACTATTCTCATCATATAAATAGCACCCTCCCTCCCTGTTTGTTCTAATACTCGTGTTTGTTCCAAAATTATCTATCGAAACCTGCTTTCCTTCTAACTTTTTAACTAAATCAAAATTACCATCTACTTCCGTACAATAATTAAGAGGGTATTTTCCTTGATAGCCTAAAGAGTTGCGGGATGTTTGAGCGGAGGAAATCTTATCAACCGGATACCACATCAGACAAACTCCCGGATTTTTTAGATCGTGCTCTAAGCAATACCCCTCTAAACCGTCTTTAACGGTTGTATCGTTTTTATTAACACAAGTCAGGCTATCCGTGGTTGGATACAAACGACATTCTTTAGAGATATACTCATTAGGTCCGGCTTGAGGTCCAACTTGTAGAACCGGCTCAATATTAATATCGTCGAAAAAGACTTCTCCGGTTGAGCCCTTGGATCCTAATTCTATTCTCACTCCGCTAGTATTAGCTACCGTTGTAAACTTAACAACTCTTCTCGACCAGCCAGTATTAGCCGCCAACAAAGGTTTGTCTTCATAAACGGTAGTGGCCCCGTTTTGAACGGTTATTCTCACAAACGCATCGCTACCCTTTTCAGTATTAACCAATAAATTAAGATAATAATCTTTATTTGGCATTACACTAGTATAAGTCTTGTCAGCTTGTGGAGAGACTAAAGTATCGGCCTTAACTCGGAGATAGGTTTTTCCGTTGGCCGGATAAGACGCTGGCGAACCGGCCGGCTCTCTAACTAACAATTCTGTAACGGTATTAGTTAGATTACAACCTCCGCCAGAACTTATTTTAGTACAAGTTAAAACCGGGATAGCATCTTCAAAATCATAATGAGCGTCGGTATTAAGCCCGACTTCTTTCATATTAGCTAGATGATAGCGATTTAAAAGGAGATAGCCAGTCGCATTCTTATTCGCGTTAGACGAACTAATTTTTTCTTCAGATACTGCTTCATAACTAACACATGTTGTTCCCTCTAGACGATTACACTCTCCGACCGCATAACAAACTTTATTGCCCTTATCGTCTATCGTATAAGAAATACAATCCAGCCATTTAGCACATACTCTATCCGGGCTGACTTTAATTAAACTATTAGCATTACAATTAGAACCATTGGCTTGGCAATTAACCGGCGCCTTATTATTCTCGCTAGTAAAAGCGTCAAAGCCTCCCACTAAAGAGACCGGGGTAGTTGAGCCGCTCACGCTCCGCTCATTAAAGAGAACACAACCATTGTTAACATTAACACTTGTACAACTCTTCTTATCAATCGCCGCTTTTAGTTGATAATTAACCATGACCTCCTTGAGAACTAAAGTTCTCTCGACGGTGCCAGTATTTATTGCCACTGTGACGCTAGTATTTGATAAAGAAAAGAAGGTAATGTTAGAGCCGGATTCGACAAAGATGGTTGTCTTATCCTCCCCTAGTCTATTGTTTGATAAGAGCTCTTTAACTGCCTTATCAAAACTTAAGCCAGCTCTCCCGCCTTTAAGAGAAAATGAATAAAGCTTATTAGGCTCAATATTAACAATTTGCTTGCCGTCTGCCCAATAACCGCCCGAGGCGACTTTATATTCCGGATCATTAATTAAGTTAGGGGCGATATGGCTCACCGGATCAATATACTCTGTACAACCCGAGGCGGCCGCTTCACATAAACCAGCCGCATTAATTGGAGTATAGACAGCGTTGCCCGCTCCACCTAAGCCGAAGGTTTTAAATAAAGACGTTTCGCACGGATAATCGTTATTATCGACGATGCATTTATATTCTCCACAATCTTTATCGGAGCCACAAGTCTTCATCTCGACCCCGCTTTCAATCGTGCCGTTATCATTCATATCACAACGACTAACCGGAACTAAATACCAGGACTTGCCAATAATTTCCGGATTCTGACTGCTGCGATACTGGCAAACTTGATTTCCCGGATCTTTAAAATAACTAGTTCCGCCGTCTTTAGCGCTCCAAGCGGCACAGCCAAGCTCTGACTGCCGGCACAAAATATTATCATATTTATTAGGATTGTTCTTTTTATAAACATCCGACCAAGCGTCTGTTCCATTAATCACCTGCCCTAATAAACTACAGCCTTTATCCGCCGAATTACAAGCCTTATTTTTTTCATAAATTGCATAGATAGCTTCATCAGCCGGAACTTTAACGCAATCTATATCACCCGCTCCACAAACACCGTCACCCCCATCATTCCAAATGCCTGCTTTAGACGAATCATAATTTTGCGTCTTAATCATCTGTTCGCAGCCGACTGCAGAATCAGAACAAAGACTAGAAAACTTTCTCAAACTATGGGTATTACCTGCTCTGTCTGTATAGGCCGAACAGCCAAGATTATATTTATCCCCCTGATAATTACCATTAATATCAGAGAAGCAGGCTGAAGGAATTTGTCCGCTGCCCTTAATTAAATAATAGCGATCGCTAATTTCCGTTAAAACAACATCATCGAAATAAAAATCTTTATCGGCGCTAATAACCAAAGTTTCCGCACTACTGACTTCATGATTTAGCACTCCGAGATTAACTTGATAAATATTCCAAGCATTCCCCCCTTTAACGACTAACTCGCCTTCTCCAAAATAAGCCGCCTGCGGAGCCGCTTCTTGGTTGTTGTAAAAATAAATTTTTAGTTTAGCGTCTCCCTGATCAGATTTAGCAATAAAACGCAAAGTATAGGATTTACCTTGAGCGACTGTTTGCCCGACTTTAAGCTGGGCGGCAACATTATCAGAGGCAAAGACTTTGTTTATTAAACGACTACCAGCGGCCGTCGAGCCGGCCTCAACACCGATAGCAGAACAACCGCTAGCGTTGCTCTTATAAAAGAGGGAGTGACCATTTTTATTACTGGAAATATCACTATGTTCCGTTCCATTAGTGCAATTAGAAGTCCAGCCCTGTAAGCCAGTTTCAAAACTATAAGAACCTAGAATCTTAATATTATTACCATCATTGCCATTGTATTCCCGGCAGCCATTCTGATTAGCGGAACACTTCTGTCCTTCTCCCGGGATGGCTTGATAGATACAAGCAGATAGCTGATTATCCCAAGTCCCGCCGTTCAAACAAACTTGACAAGCCTGAGCGGCCGCATCCCAATGGGCAGCACTGCCTTGAGTCGAACAAGTCTGGCTAGTCAAAGAATAATCATAATTCTTAGCACTTAAGCGATAAGAAACACAGTTTTCTGAACAAGTAATGGTTTTAGAAAGTAAGTGATAAGAAATCTGGCCATTAACGTTATAAAATTCCTTGCAATCCGGATTATAGAGAGGATCGCCTGGCAATTTCTTGAAAATATCGGCATTGCATTCTAATTGATCATCCGCGGTTACTTTCGGATTACCGGAAGCATCTTTTTGTAGACTATACTCTCTTAGCTGCGATCCATTAGCAGTTCTCTCCCAGCTATAGAAATTGGAACAGAGGTTAGCATTGGGCTTAATGCATTGTTTTAACTCGGAATAATATTCCCGGCCTTCTCCACCAAGATTAACGGCGTCTAAATTAGTAAATTCATTACACCCGACGGCCGCCGAACTGCAGGCGACCATTTGAGTAGGAATAATATTTTCTGCCTGAGCAGGATTAAAATAATCCTGGCGGGAAATATACATATCATAGCCAATACAGCTATTTGAGCAATAATCGGAACTGGTTACTTTAGCCGAAATCTTTAAGCCTTTCTTGATATTTACAAATGACTCACAACCGGCTTCATCGGCGTTACAACGGCGGATAAAATTATTACAAATCGCCGGAGCATCAGCCTTGAGATTATAATCTTGTCCGTTATTAACATAACAGATATTTTCTAAATAAGGCGGAATGAGTTTTTGATAAACCCGATAAGCTGAATACAAGCTAAAATCTGTCGCGACGTTACTGAGTTCAAATTTAATATTCTTAATATAAACCTTAACTTGAGAACCGGAACTAGTGCGAGCATCAATGACTTCAATTCCGAACAAAGGATCGACGTACGCATCGGAAGCGGTTCTGGTAATAACTAACCGTTCCCAGCGACCGGTAGAGGTAGTTGACGCTTTGACGGCAGTAGCCGCCGTTCCGCTAGTTCCTAAATAAATAATTGCCTTTTCGCCGCTCGCTACATAAACATCAGCGCTTAAAGTATAGGATTCTCCTTTCAGAACTTGAAAATTAGCCGGCAAAAGCGAATTATCTGGATTTGAATAAACACGCGCAAATAGCGGGCTAGCAGGCGACGCTGAGCCACTAGCTGAAAGCATTAAAGATAGCGCCCCCTGGCTAGAACCGTCTGCCTCACCAGCGTCAGCAATCTTAGCGAAACGGGAAGTCCCGGCAGAATTATTTGAATAAGCCAGCGGCCAATCATTAATCTTCGCTTTATCAACAACAGAATCACCGAGCTTATCATTACTAAACCCGGCATTCATCACTAAATTAGCCCCCCAAGTCGGTTTAACCCGCACTAACTCCGTACATCCTTCACTATTCTTATTACAACTTTCAACGTTTGTTAAATATAAACTTTTAGCCGCGTCCCAAGTAACCATGCCCGTGCTCGTAGCCAAGTCACCGTTTAAAGAATAACGGCTGCAACCCGCATTGTCAGCATTACAATCTCCATAATCTAAAGTATTTTGTAAATAAGAAACTTGCTGGCGGTTACTGGTATTAGTAAAAGTTTGGCAGGTATTATAAACCGGCTCACAAGTATTCGAATTAAACTTCCAAATCCGTTTTTCTTCATTACAGTAACCATAAGCATCACAACCACCGCTCGCATTTTCTTTAATACAAGTTTTCTCGTCGGCGCAATAACCGTCGGCTCTGGTTATGCTATAAACACTAGGAATAACCACTCCGTCTTGAGAGATTTTCGCAGTAGAATTACCAAAAATCACTTGGCCGCCTATCCCTTCTTTAGCACAATATCCCAAAGGCGCTTTAAGGACCCAGTTCGGATCTATTAAGCCAGCACACCAACCTTCGTCGGATTTATCAAAATTACGGCTATAGAGGTCTTGGCCATACTCATCACCATCTTCAAAACAAACTACTAAATCCATCAGCGTTGCCTTCTGGCGCTTCTCAGTCTTAGTGGGCTCTTCATATATTCTTTCTATCGCCTGCTCCCAAGCTAAGGGCAGGATGCGATATTTTCTTAAAATAGAAATATTTCGCAAAGTATAGGCATTATCAACATTATCCTTAGTTAAAACCCAGTTTCTATTTAAATTACCGTCCTTTATCGCCTCGGCGACCGTCTTACGACTCACAATGGCATTTAAAAAATCGGAATTAATAACACATTCTGTCGGCCCGGCCAGTTTATCTTTATTTTCCGAACAAGCCGCTAATCCGATTAAAACATTATAATCGGCATCTGTCTTAATATTAAGCGGTATTGCTTTAACGATGGCTTCCTTAATACTGCCTTCGCCATAAGCAACCGTCGGGTCCGCGCTATATTCAGTAAAGCTCTGAGAGTCTTGCGCCTTCTGTCCTAAAGTAGCCATTAAATTATTAAAGGCTGATAAAGAAATCTGGTTTAAGAATAAATTGGCCGCATCGACAACAATATCGCCAGTAGTCTGTAAAAGAGCCTGCCCGAAGGTTGCCTGCGCCTGTTCGGCTTGGGTTTTGGCCGCAAAAGGAGTCCCTATTAAATCTCCCGCAATATTTCTCACATCTAGCCAACCTTGGTTGGCTGTAAGTTTAGTTTTATTAAGTTCAACGTCCGCATCAACTTGTTTCGTTAAATCCGTTTTTAAAGTCATGTAAATGCCTAAATCGTTAGAAACCGGATTAAAAACATTTTCAACCATGTTTAAAAAATTCGGATCCTCAAAGCTAGTTAAGCGCTTATATTCATCGCCCCAGTTCTGGACCAATTCCGTCGCCGAACAATTAGGCATATTCGGCTCGCTAACTTCAGATAACCCTAGGGCAATTTTAAGTTTTACCTGGACCGAAGATGGTTCACAGACATTAATAATACTGCCCCTCCCTCCTGAGGTTTTAATTGAGGCGGTAGCGCTTGAACTAGCATTAGTGCTAGCAGCCCAGTCAGCCTGAGAAGTAGAGGCCGCTTTTTCTCGACAAGATTTAACGCAATTATTATACATTCCTCCACAAAAAGAATAATCTGTTTCCTCTGATTGCGCCTTGCCCGTTGCTATATCAATCGTTTGGACTGTATTATCATCTAAACATGCCTCAAATTCCGAGTCACAATCTTGAGTGCAATATCCATAGACTGTTTGAGCTTTTTGGCTAACCATCGTATTCCCGAAAGAGTTAACAAAGGTCTCGACAAATTGTCCGGTTGATTGATCGGCAATATCCACAAGATAAGTTCCCCAACCTTGCGTAACAAACAACGGTTTCTGCCCTTTTCCGCCGGAACCGATATAAGTCGCCGTATCATAAGCAATTTTATTCAGCGCTGTTTTCATTAACTGTTGGAAAGAAATTGCCCCGGCCTTAAGAAGAGCGGCGGTAATTTTGCCAAGGGCGGTTTTCCCTAAATCAATTTGTAAGCGCTGTAAAATAGCGGTCGGATCAGACACTACCGCTTGTGCGCGCACCGTTGATAGAGGCGTAAATAAAATTGAGAAAAAGCTTACAAAAACTAGCGCCAGAGCTAAAGCCCTTCGCTTAAACGGAAACTGCTTCTTCTTGTCAAGATTGAAAGAAGGTTTCATCTTATTTATATAAAATTATAATCAAATTAAAGTTGGCTATTCTGCCATTCCGTCTTCACTGCCTAAACGCGCCGCTTCTTGGTAGCTAGCCATTAAATCCTCATCACTGATTCCCTGAAGAATTTCTGGATCATAACCGCCCTCTAATAGAACCTGCCTGATAACTGCCGGGGTTACGTCGGCTGGGTTAATCACTGTTTCCGGAGTTGGCGCGCCCGTCCCAGATGAACCAGCGTCAATATTTTCATTCAACAGATTTAAATAATCGGAAGAAGTCTGAGTGTTCTCATTAATCAAAAAGTCGCTGCCGTAACAATTCTGACCCGTCGCACAGTTTGGGTCCGTCCCCTGGGCAACTTCATCATAATCACTAATGCCGTCACTATCGGTATCTTCAAGATAAGGAGATGTCTGATAAATATTTAATTCATCATAGTCGCTTAAACCGTCTCCGTCTGAGTCAGTTAGTGATAAGTCTAAGTTAGTGGCCGCCGATTCAGTTTCTTTGCTGGGCGACTGAAACGGCTTACGAATCTGATTATTTATTTGTAAAAGCCAGACAGCCGCGATTATTAAAGACAAAACGACCACAAAAATTATGGCCGTCTTTTGGCGGTGAGAAAAATCATGATAAATTGCGTTAGGATTATTATGGTTGATCTGCTCCGGTTTTGGCATATAAAAATCAAATAAAATTTTCTTTAATTTGATTTAATTATAACATAAAAACACGTAAAGCCGCAAATAGTTTCTGCCAGTCTGCCAAGCTTAAATCTTCAGCGCGAGCTGATGGATTAAATTTGTTTTTCACTAGGGCGTCAATCACAAGTTTTTGATCTATTTTTAATCCGCCCGCGAGATTATTCTTCAACATTTTCCGCTTAGCACTGAAACCGGCTTTCGCTAAACGAAAAAATAATTTGTCTTCAATCAGCCTGTCTTTCAAAGGTTTTTTAGCTGCTTGGCGGACTGTTAATTTAATTATGGCGCTATCTACTTTCGGTTCTGGCCAAAAATTCCCCGCCTTTACTTCCCTGATTATCTCTGGATCAGCATAATATTGAACCGACAAGGCGAGCAGATTCATATCAGGAGCATTAACCACTATCCGCTGGGCAACTTCTTTCTGCAACATCAAGATTAATGATTCTGGCTGATGGGCTTGAGATAAAAAAAGCCGCAAAAAAACCGAAGTAATGTTATAAGGTAAATTAGCAACAACTTTATAGGGATTATTCTCTGGAAGATGCTTATTTAAATTGAACTTTAAAATATCTTCATTATAAATTTCAATATTATTGATACTAGCAGCGGCTAATCCCATTTGCAGATAGTTCGCCAGCTTATCATCAAGCTCAACAGCCATAACCCGCTTAGCTTTCGCGGCCAACTTAAGAGTCAAAAAACCTAATCCGGGACCGATTTCTAAAACTGTATCTTCCGAGTCAATCTCGGCTGCCGCCACAATGTCTTCATAAATTTTTTCATTAGTCAAAAAGTTCTGCCCTTTGCTGCGAGCGGGGCTGATTTCTAAAAGACGGCAAATTTCCCTAATTTCTGGCAGTAAGTTAGACATGAAACTGGTTATTTAATAACGATATTTAAGAGTTTCTCTGGCACAAAAATTACTTTGATAATTTGTGTTCCCTCTAGCCATTTGCTAACCGCTACTTCTTTTTTAGCTAGCTCCTGCGCCTCTTCTGAGCTAATTTCTCTTGGTACTTTGATAGTCGCCCGCAACTTGCCATTAATCTGAACGACTAAATTTATTTCTTCGTCTTTAATTAGTTCTGCGTCATAAGACGGCCAAGTAGACGTAAAAATACTAGTTGTTTTTCCTAAATTGCCGGCTAGCTCTTCGATTAGATGAGGAGCGAAGGGAGCAAGCAGTTGTAAAAATTTGAAAAAGTCTTCTGCAGACAGCGGCAAAGCTCCTAAACGGTTTTTAGAATCAATAATTTCATTAACTAAAATCATTAAAGCCGAAATAGCAGTATTGAAGGCAAAATTTTCAATATCACTGCCGACTTTTTTAATCGTCTTATGTAAGAGTGATTTAACTTCTTTAACTTCCTGAAACTCGTTTATTTCTGCTAAGCTATAAATTTTTTCTAAAAATTTACGCGCTCCGACTAGACCTTTAGTATTCCAATTACAGGCCTGATCAAACGGCCCCATAAACATTTCATAAATACGCAGAGCGTCAGCGCCGTGTTCTATAACTATGGAGTCGGGATTAATAACATTGCCCCAGCGCTTGCTCATTTTCCGCCCGTCTTCGCCCATGATAAGGCCGACATGTTGTAATTTAGAAAAAGGTTCATCATGGCTTACCACGCCGATATCAAATAAAAATTTGTGCCAGAAGCGAGCATAAATAAGATGACGGGTCGCGTGTTCAGCCCCACCAACATAAAAATCAACCGGCGACCAATATTTTTCCAGCTGAGGGTCGACTAAAGACTGATTATTTTTCGGGTCCAGATAACGCAGATAGTACCAGCAAGAGCCCGCCCATTGCGGCATCGTATTTGTTTCTCTCTTGGCGGCGCCGCCGCAAGACGGACAAGTAGTATTAACCCAATCCGAAATAGCGGCCAGCGGTGATTCACCGGTATCGGTCGGCTCATAGCTAGCGACATCCGGTAAAACGAGCGGTAATTCTTCTTCCGGAACAGGCACTACACCGCATTTTTCACAATGAATTAAAGGAATCGGCTCTCCCCAATAACGCTGGCGTGAAAAAACCCAGTCTTTAATTTTAAAATTAATTTTTTGTTGTCCGGCTCCGTTTTTTATTAACCAGTCAGTTAAGCGGCGACGCGCTTCCTCCGATGATAAACCATCAAACTCGCCTGAATTACGTAAAAAGCCATCTTCGATATAAGCGCTCTTACCTTCATATTCTGTTTCATTATCCGGAAAAATAACTGCTTTAATTCGTAGTCCAAATTTTCGAGCAAATTCAAAATCGCGTTCATCATGAGCCGGAACGGCCATCACGGCGCCGGTCCCATAGGAGCCAAGAACATAATCGGCAATAAAAACCGCCACTTCTTCATTATTAAAAGGATTAATCGCTTTTATTCCCTTTAGGGCCACGCCAGTTTTTTCTTTATTTAAATCCGTCCTTTGTAAATCTGTCTTATTACGGCATTCATCAATATATTCCTCAACTTCGTTAATATTTTTAATCTGCTCTTTTAATTCCTCGACTAAAGGATGCTCTGGGGCAAGAACTATATAAGTACAACCGAAAATAGTATCTACTCGAGTGGTAAAGACTCGGGTTTTTTTATTTAGAGATTCACCGCCTTCGGAAATAAGCGCAAAATCAATTTCGGCGCCGCTACTACGCCCTATCCAATTGCGTTGCATCTCCTTAATGGAATTTTCCCAATGCGGTAACTTTTCTAAATCATCTAACAAGCGATCAGCATAATCGGTTATTTTCAAAACCCATTGGCGTAGCGGTTTTTGTTCAACCGGTGTTCCGCAACGCTCGCACGCTCCGTCTTCCAAATCTTCATTAGCTAGCCCAGTCTTGCAAGACGGGCACCAATTAATCGGCTCATTAGATTCATAGGCCAGACCTTTCTTAAACATCTGTAAAAATATCCACTGAGTCCATTTATAATATTCTGGGTCAGTTGTACTAATTTCCCTCTCCCAATCATAGGAAAAACCTAGTATAGATAACTGTTTTTTAAAAGTTTGAATATCACGTTCCGTCCCGATTTTTGGATGAACCTTATTTTTTAGAGCATAATTTTCGGCCGGCAAACCAAAAGCGTCAAAGCCCATCGGATGTAAAACATTAAATCCCTGCATCATCTTTAAACGGGCAAAAACGTCAGTCGCAATATATCCTTTCGGATGGCCGACATGTAAGCCGACTCCTGATGGATACGGAAACATGTCAAGAATATAATATTTAGGCCGGCTTAAATCATTACCTGTTCGATAAACATTACTTTCCTGCCATTTTTCCTGCCATTTTTTCTCGATTTCTTGATGATTATACATATTATTAACAAAATATAACTCTAATTTACTCGGCAATTTCCAGTCCGACCGGAGCATGGTCGGAACCGAGAATTTTATCTAAAATATAAGCTTTTTTTAGTCTTTTTTTAAGTTTAGCCGATACGCAGAAATAGTCAATCCGCCAGCCGACATTACGAAAACGCGCCCCGCCGCGATAACTCCACCAAGAATACTGGACTTTATCGCCATTTAACTCCCTAAAAGTATCGATAAACCCAGCGGCGATAAACTCATCCATCCATTTTCTTTCCTCGGGGGTAAAGCCGGGACTACCGACGTTTTCTTTCGGCCTAGCTAAATCAATTTCCTGGTGAGCGACATTAAAATCCCCGGTGATAATTACGGGCTTTTTCTGCTCGAGCTTCTTTAAATATTTCAAAAGAGCTTTATTAAAATCTAGCTTATAATTCAAGCGAGAAAGTTCATGATTAGCGTTAGGAAAATAAACGTTAACTAAATAAAAACCGGTAAATTCAGCTGTTTGTACTCGTCCCTCGCTATCAAATTCGCTTTGGCCTATGCCGCTAGTTACACCGATCAGCTCCGATTGATTATCTTTAACAAAAATAGCCGTCCCGCTATAGCCCGGTCTTTGAGCGCTGTGCCAATATTCACGGTAACCGGCAAAATCAAATTCGGTCGCTAAGCGAGCTTGTTCGGAAATCTTTACTTCTTGGACACATAAAACATCCGGATGCGCCGATTTTAAAAAATCAGCCAAACCTTTTTTAGCGATAGCTCTGATTCCGTTAACATTCCAAGAGATTATTTTCATAAATTATGTTATAATAGAATTATACTTTATCAAAGCTTATTTTTCAATTTATTTTTTATTTTTTTGAACTTTTATGAGCCTATCGGAACGCTTAAAATACGCCGAAATGAAAGCCCGCCACCGCAAGGTTCTTCTGCCTTGGTATAAAAAACTCTGGGGCAAATTAGTGATTGTAATTCTGGTTTTTATTTTTATCATCCTGGCCCTATCGGCTATCTATGTCTATCGGGAAGTACAGAGAATTCTCGCTGAAGAAAGCGGGCTGTCTTTAGAGAAGCAACAACAGGCTTATTTAAACTTAGTTAAAGGATCTGGCGGTTATTCAGTCGGAGCGCTTAATCCGAAAATAACGGTCATTGAATTTACCGACTTCGCTTGTCCTTACTGTAAACAAGCTGCTCCAGAAATCCGAGCGCTGGTTGAAGAATATCGTGATGATGTCAAATTAATAATCAGAGATTTCCCTATCCATGAGAATTCTATTGACTTAGCTCTTGCTATGCGTTGCGCCGGCGAACAAGGACGATACTGGGAAGCGTATGATTTAATGTTCCAAGAGCAAGACTTATTAAGCGATACCGGAGAGCTTTTAAAAGTTAATCTTTTAGCTTGGGCCGAAATATTAAATTTGAATTTAGATCATTTTGAAACCTGTTTTGACGAAAGACGTTACATAAACTTAATTCGCCGCGATCACGAAGACGGCCTGGCCCTAGAAATACGCGGGACGCCAACTTGGTTTGTTAATAATTATCCGATTACCGGCTACTACCCAGCCGAAAATTTTAAAGAACTTTTTGACGGAGCTTTAAAGGAAATAGACCAAGCCGAAAACAAGACGATTCAATAAGACTTACTATATGGAACAAATTCGCATTCATGGACGCGGCGGCCAAGGCGTAGTGACGGCTGCCGAAATTATTGCTTTAGCGGCTTTTTATGAAGGTTATGAAGCCCAAGCTTTTCCAAATTTTGGCGTAGAAAGAACCGGCGCCCCTATTCAGTCCTTTGCGCGCATCAGTAAAGAACCGATTATTACTCGCGAACAAATTTATGCGCCGACTATCTTAATAATCCAAGATGCAACTCTAATAGACAGCGTTGATGTTTTTTACGGCAGCACAAAAAATACCCTAGTCATTATTAACTCCGCCCAAAATAATTGGCCGGAACTAGCTAAACGATTTAAGAAAATTTATTTTACTCCCGCGACAGAAATTGCTTTAGAAATTTTCGGGAAAAACATCGTTAACACTGTTATTCTTGGAGCCTTTGCTAAACACAGCGGCTTAGTATCCCTAAATTCTCTAAAAAAAGCGATTGCCGAAAAATTTCAGGACAAGGGTCAAAATATTATTGAAAAAAATATTCTCGCTATTACTAAAGATTATGAAAAAACCAATTAAAAAAAATAAATATTTAATAACTGAGCCGAATACTACCTTAGCTAACAAGACTGGACCCTGGCGAACTCAAAAACCGGAAACCGATTATAATACCTGCATTAGCTGCGGCTTATGTTCTAAAATATGCCCCGAGGGCTGTATAGAAATGGTACAAATAAAAGATTACCCAAAAAACAAGCCAAAGACCGATTATGATTATTGTAAGGGCTGCGCTTTATGCGTCCATGAATGCCCGGTTAAAGCGATTAAAATGGTTAATGATTATTAAGGAATGTATGGACAAAAATAAAAAAATTCTTGAAGGTTCGCAAGCGATTGCCGCGGTCATTAACAATATCCGACCCGGAGTTGTTTCGGCTTATCCCATTACTCCGCAAACCCATATCGTCGAAAAATTGGCAAAACTAAAAGCTGATGGCCGAGCTAATTATGAGTATGTCCGAGCTGAAAGCGAATTTGCGGCCGCTTCAATAGTTTTAGGAGCCAGTGCTGCTGGCATTAGATCATACAGCGCCACTAGCTCACAGGGACTCCTTTTGATGAGTGAGGTTGTTTTTAATATCGCCGGTATGCGCTTGCCCGTAGTGATGACTTGCGCTAATCGCGCTATTTCCGCTCCTATCAATATTTGGAATGATCATAGCGATATTATGTCAGTCCGCGATGCTGGCTGGATTAGTTTGTTTGCCGGCGATAACCAAGAGGCAGTTGATTTACATATTTTAGCCTATAAGCTAGCTGAGCAATTACACCTGCCCGTATTTGTGAACGTTGATGGCTTTATCCTAACTCACGCCTATGAGCCAGTCATAATTCCAGATAAAAAGCTGATCAAGAAATATCTGCCAGACTACAAGCCAACTGAAGGCACTTACCTCAACCCCGCTAACCCTAAAACCTTGGGCGCCTTCTTCCCGCCTGCTCATTACATGGAAACCAGACAAGACCTGCATAATGATTTAACTCTAGGACTAGAAGTTATTAAGAAAGAATATAAGAGTCTTAATAAGATTTTAGGCCGCAAAAATAATGACAATGGTTTAATAAAATATTATGGCCCTAAAAAACCAGAAATAGTCTTAGTTTCCCTAGGGTCAGTAATTGGAACAATGCGAGAAACGATTAACGGCAGCGATCAACTGAGAAAAAAAGTTGGCATTTTACAAATAAAAACCTATCGCCCTTTCCCGGCTAAAGAAATAAACAAAATACTATCTGGAGTAAAAAATATTGCCGTGATTGAAAAAGCGATTAGCTTTGGCCAGGCTGGCCCCCTATTTTCTGACCTGCAAGCCTCCCTGGAGAAAAAAACTAACCTCAGCAATTTTATTGTTGGTCTAGGCGGACGTGATATTACCCAGAAAACTATTCGCGAAATCATTAAACAAGCAGCAAAAAAAAATACTGCCCCGCATTTTATTGCAACTATATGATAAAAAATCATTATACCCTAATAAAAAAACGATTATATTTATTTTTACTTTTTCAGCTAGTTTTTCTTTTAATGCTTAGCCTTCCCGCTTCGGTCGCTCTAGCCCAAACTAAGGCTTCCGCGACTGAGTCACTTGGCTTTACTCCGCAAATCAGTATCCCTGATTCAGAGTTTGCTGCCGGAACAGAGATCAAGGTTGGAGAATTTGATGCCGCTAGTGGAGAAATGCAAAGCGACCTCCTCGGTCGTTATATGTTAGCGATAATAAACTATGCTTTAGCGGCGGTCGCTATCTTAGCAACTGTTGTTTTAATGGGCGGCGGATTATTATGGTTAACTTCGCGCGGTGACTCCGGCCAAGTTAGTAAAGCTAAAGGGCTAATAGGCGGAAGCATAACTGGCCTGATACTGCTTTTATGTTCTTGGATAATTTTAAATACCATTAATCCTAAATTAACGGAGTTTCAGTCGATAAATACTAAAGTGATTGATACAGAAAATTACCAAATTATGACCTGTTGTCATCCGACAAGCGGAGAAATTAATTACACTGTAATGGATTCTGATGGCAAAAAAGTTTTTGTTTCCGGGGATAATAAAGGAAAAGAAGCTAGCTGCCCAACAGACACTAGCCAATGTTCAGGCGGAGACATTTGCTTAATATATGGAGCATCTGATCTTTATTCCTGTGCCCCTGATAATGTCTGCTGTCAATGTAACTGGAAAGATTTAACTGGGACAGATAACCGTTGGTGCTGGACGGCGGCAACAACTAAAAGCGAATGCCATCAACATTGCAGCGAACAAAGAGGCTCTTATTCTCAAAAATATTATTATTGGGGAACTCATACCTGTTCACAAATTACTGGAACATGTGTTAAAAGATAAATTTGAACTATTTTATGAAAAATAAACAAGCATTTCTCTCCTCCGGTCATAATGCCTGTGCTGGTTGCGGACAGCTAGTCGCTGTTCAAGCCGTAATGCGCGGACTGGATCACAATACTATAATCGCTAATGCAACCGGCTGTTTAGAAGTAACGACGACTGCCTACCCGCAAAGCGCCTGGGGTCTTCCTTGGATACATTCTTTATTTGAAAACGCCTCCGCAGTTGCTTCGGGTATTTTAGCGGCCTTAAAACAAAAAGGTGATAAAAAAACTAAAGTAGTTGTTCAGGCTGGCGACGGCGGCACTTATGATATCGGCCTAGGACTGATTAGTGGTATGTGGGAAAGAGGAGAAAATGTTTTATACATCTGCTACGATACCGAGGCCTATTCTAATACTGGTATTCAAGCCTCAGGGGCAACCCCTTATGGCGCCTCGACGACGACTTCCCCGTCTGGCGGAGCTTCTATCGGCTCATCGCAACGAAAAAAAGACATGCTAGGCATCGCTCTTGCTCATGGACTTAAATATGTCGCTCAATCAACCGCTGGCTTTCCTGATGATATAACTAATAAAGTTAAGAAGGCCTTATTAGCAGACGGACCTAGCTATATTCAAATTTTATCTCCTTGCATCCCCGGCTGGAAAATAGCCAATGATGAAGCGGTTATAATGGGAAAGCTGGCTGTTCAAACTGGTTTATATCCTTTACTAGAATACACTGACGGGAAATTAAGCGCTTCTAGTATTACCAATAATTTTCAAGCTAAGTCGGCCGAAGAATATCTAAAAAAACAAGGAAGATTTAAACATCTTAAAGAGGTTGAAATTAAAAGTATTCAAGAACTAGCCGATGAAAATATCAGAAAATATAAGGTATAAAGTTTATGAAATTTAAACTAAAAAAGTTTAGTAGTTTATTAATAATTATCTACGCGATTTTTTTCTTGACCCCCGCCGTTCAAGCGAGTTGCTTATGGGTTGAACAAACTACTTGGTATAACAATACTACCAAAAAGAACGAAACATCCGGAGGATGCTCTGATGTACAAAATCAAAGTGCTGATAATCTATGCTCTGGAACTAAACCGGTATACGAACAAGTATACGGGACAGCTAAAGTAAGTGTTTGTTGCTGCGACAAAGTAACCAACCCCCAGGTTGCCTCCAAAGAGGTTTGTTCTTGGGAAAAACAAACAATCTCTCAAAATGGCAGCACAGATTGCTCCAGCGGGAAATCAATTTTTTCCGATGATAATTGCTCTGGCACTAAGCCAACTTATGCCAATACCAGTATATACTCTTATGAAAAAGCTATTTGCTGCTGTAAATCCAATACTATTCCAGTCAATACAAAAGCAGAACAAAGCACTTTATTTGAAGCGCCGGATATAAAAATAACTATCCCGGGAATGGAACAGTTAAGCGATATAAATTGCGCTCCTGGCGATACTTGCGAAATTCCCTGGCTCGGACAATATATTCGAGGAATTTATAACTATGCGATTGCCATCGCCGGAATATTAGCGGCTGTCGTTTTAATGGGCGGAGGGCTGCTTTGGCTCGTATCTCGTGGAGACGCCTCTCAAGTAACTAAAGCTAAAGAATTAATTTTTGGCAGCATTACGGGGATGATAATTTTAACCGGGTCATATTTAATTTTAACCCTTATTAATCCTAGTTTAGTAAATTTACAAAATATCCAAATTGCCAGCATTAAAACAAAAGATTTAGAACCTCTATCTTATGATGGTAACCCTAATGGAGATAAGACTTGCTTAAACTGCACTGAATTTTCAAAAATTCCTGTTAAAAACGGCAATTTAGCTAATGCTGATTTAGTTAAAAAACTAGAGAATGCTTGGGATATTTCAAATAAGAACTGGAGAATTACCGAAGCTTTTCCTTGGACAAGCGAACACCAGAGCAAGTGCCATTATAATGGGACATGTGTTGATGTCGCCCTGACTTCGAATCAAATATGCACTGAGGTCCATAAGTTAATAGAAAATTTAAAAAATTCTGGCCTATCTGTCTTAAACGAATATCCTGATTGTCAAGGGGTTACAACTAAAAACACTACCGGCGGACATTTACACGTCCGATAATATTTTAGGAACGCCCCTATCCATCGCCTCATTAGCTAAACTATCGGCGACTGAGTTCTGTTCTCGAGGAATATGCTTAAAAGTTATTTTCTGGAAACTCAAACTTAAATTATAAACTTCTAAAAACAAAGGTGCTAAATCTTTGTTTTTTACTTTATACTCTCGGTTCAGCTGCCTAACCACCAGTTCGCTATCAAGATAACAAGTAACTTCTTCCGCTTTTAAAGAAGCCGCTTTTTTTAAAGCAGCCAGTAGCGCCCTATACTCCGCTTGATTATTAGTTGTCTCTCCTAAATATTCCGAAATCTCGGCGATGATTTTTTTATTTTCATCATATAAAACGGCGCCTATTCCGGCCGGGCCAGGATTACCGCGGGCTCCGCCATCAGAAAAGATTATTAATTTAGTCATATGTTTTAATATCAATAATTTTTAATTGCGTTTCCCGACGGCCATTGAATTCATTTATTTCTAAATAATATACTAGATCAACTTTCATGCCCGGACGAATCTGGCAATAAGTTTCCGCGCCGCCAAAACAAAGTCCCCAGAAAGATTTTACTGAGCCATCTTTAGAAAAACGGATTTTAATATGCTGATTATCAAAGCCCATTGTCATAACATCATCAACTCGCAAGCCGTAAGTCACAAATCTAGGTTGAGCATTATTCTGGCCATAGGGCGCTAATTTGGCTATTTCTTCGGCTAATGATAAATCTAAGAGATTGAAATCTAAAGATGCCTCTATTTTCAATTTCGGGACTAAAACCGTTTTATCTAAATATTGATCCGCAAGCGCGCTAATCTGCGCTGTGAATTTATTCAGGTTTTCTGGCGACTTAACGGAGAAACCGCAAGCCATCGGATGTCCGCCATATTTATCTAAATTTTCTGAGCAGGCTTCAATCGCTTCGATAAGATTGAAATCTTCAACTGAACGGCCCGATCCTTTGAAAGATACTTTTTTAGGAATGAGTTTTTTTAGATTTGGGTCGAACTCCGCCTCTTCAACTAAGCGGGTAATAATTAAAGTTGGTCGATAATATTTTTCAGTAATTTTTCCCGCCACTAAACCGATTACTCCTTCATTCCAAACCTGGTCGGGACCAGCTACCCCAATAATTAGGTTTGGCAAACTTTCCTTATTAATCTGTTCTTCAACGGCCGCAATTATCTCCTCGGTAATTTTTTGCCGGTTAATATTGCGCTGGTTAAGCTCATTAGCTAGTTCCTCCGCTTCAGCTTGATCCGTAGTCGTCAGCAGCGCAAAGGCCGTATTAGCATGGCTTAAACGGCTAGCGGCGTTAAGACGCGGCCCTAATTGCCAGCCAACATTCCAAGCCTCCAATGCTTTATCACAATTTATTTTAGAAACTTTAATCAACTCATTAAGCCCGGCCCGCTTATTCGCGTTTAAAGCCTTCAGTCCGCTTTTAACTAGTAATCGATTTTCTCCTAATAAACTAACCATATCAGCGATAGTTCCGACAGCGACCAGGTCTAAAGCTTTTTCTAAAATAAGCTGCTTCTGCTTATCTGACAGACTAGATTTATGAAGCAAGGCGCTAATTAACTTAAAAGCGACTCCTACTCCCGCCAGGTATGGCCAAGGATAATTTTCAGTTTCATCGGCCGGATCAATATACAAACAATCAGGCAAGTCTTTCGGGTCATCCGGCAAAACATGGTGGTCGGTAATAATGACTTCTAGACCGCAACTTTTAGCATAAGCCGCCTCTTCTTTATTACGTATGCCATTATCAACGGTAATCAATAGCTTAAATCCTTGATCGACAATCGCCTTAATGGCCGCCTTATTTAAGCCGTAGCCCTCACTCACTCTATCCGGCAAATAAACCTCGGCTTTAGCATGGAGTATCCTTAAAGTCTCAAGCAGAATAACCGAAGAAGTAACGCCGTCAGCATCATAATCCCCATAAACAACTATCGGATTTCCCGCTTTAATATGGCTGATAATTAAATCGACGGCCGCCGCCATATTTTTGAATAAAAAGGGGTCGTAAAAAATATGTTCCGGATTTTCTCCTATGAGCAGCGTCTGATTACTAGGTAGTTTTCCGTCTAAAAAAGCATCGATGTCGATTTTATTCCGTAGATTGCGATTATAAAGTAATTGCAAAAGGACCGGATGAAAATCCGGGTGCTCAGTAAAAAAATTTTCCGGAGCCTCAGGTAATAGTTGCCACTGTTTCATGGCGATATATCAAAATTTTATAAGAGAAATTAATAGAACATCGTCCCGGCCGATAAGGCAAGCATCGAAACGACGACCACGACTGAAATAATTATCCAAACAACCTTAATAACTTTACTTCTTTTCATAATATTAGCTTATCTTTTTAAGATTTTAACAAATGTATCTGGCGGAATCTCAACGCTGCCTTTGCCGGCCATCATCATTTTTTTCTTGCCTTTCTTCTGTTTTTCCAAAAGTTTGCGTTTACGAGTCACATCGCCACCATAGAGTTTAGCAGTCACATCTTTACGCATCGCCGATAATTTTTCGGCGGCAATAATTTTACCATGCAAAGCCGCCTGAATCTTAACGGCAAACATCTGGCGCGGCAGATTATCTTTCAAAATATCCACGACTTCCCGGCCCTGTTTCATCGCTTCATCCCGATAAACAATAGTGGCTAAAGACTCGACAATTTCTTCGGCGACTAAAATATCCATACGAACGACATCAGCTGGACGATAATCAAGATACTCATAGTTGATTGAAGCATAACCAGCTGAAACACTTTTTATTTTATCATAAAAATCAGTTAAAATCGCGGCCATCGGAATTTCATAATGCAAGATAACACGCGCTTCGTCGTTATCGGCGGAAATATACTCCGTATTTTTATAAATTCCGCGTTTTTCTTGGGCTAATTTAATAATATTGCCCATATAATTTTTCGGAGCAATAACATCAAGCGTTACCCACGGCTCTTCAATAGATTCAATATGGGTCGGATCAGGCAAGCGCTGCGGTGTTCTAATAATAACTTCCTCGCCGCTCTTTTTTATGACTTTATAAGCAACACTAGGGACAGTCACTATCAAATCAAGATTATATTCTCGGCGCAATCTTTCTTGAAAAACTTCCAAATGCAGTAGACCGAGAAAGCCGCAACGAAAGCCAAAGCCTAAAGCATCGGAACGTTCTGGCTCGTAGGACAAGGCGGCATCATTAAGCTTCAGCTTGTCCATCGCCTCCCTAAGTTCTTTAAAATCACTTCCTTCACGCGGGAAAATACCGGCAAAAACCATGGGCTTAACGTCTTTATATCCAGGCAAAATATTAATCTTTCCAAAGTTAGTCACTCCCTGATTAGCAGTCAGCGTATCGCCGACTCGGCAATCTCCGACTGTTTTAAAACCCGTAACCACATAACCAATATCACCGGGATTCAGTTGTCCAGTCGATAAATAATCCGGCTTAAAAATACCGCAGTCAAGAACTTCGCTTTCGGCTCGAACAGATAAAAGGCGAATGCGATCGCCCTTTTTAATAGTGCCATCAAAAACACGCACATAAGCGACAACCCCCCGATAAATATCATACTTTGAATCAAAAATTAGGGCGCGAGGATAACTAGATTCATTTGCTGAATCAGGATGGCGAGGCGGCGGACCTTTTTTAATTACCTCATCCAAAACTTCTAAAACGCCCGCCCCAGTCTTTCCGGAACAAGAAAAAATTTCTTCTTCCTGACAGCCTAATAACTTAATAATTTCCCTTTTAGTCTTTTCGACATCAGCCGCCGGCAAATCTATTTTATTAACTACCGGAATAATAGTTAGGTCTTGCTCAAGTGCTAGATAAAGGTTGGCTAGGGTTTGCGCTTGAATACCCTGAGTGCAATCAACTAGCAAAACAGCTGTCTCAACCGCTGCTAAAGATCGCGAAACTTCATAGGAAAAATCCACGTGGCCAGGGGTGTCAATTAAATTAAGCTTGTGCCCTTTATAATCCATCGTAACCGGTTGAAGTTTAATAGTAATTCCTCTCTCTCTTTCGATATCCATGCCATCTAAAATTTGGTCTTTCATTTTTCTCTTTTCCACCGCTCCGGTCAACTCCAACATACGGTCAGCCAAGGTTGACTTACCGTGGTCAATGTGTGCGATTATGCAGAAATTTCTAATTTTTTTAAATTCAGTCATAAATTAATTAAACATCATTAAACTCCCCGGGCCTCGCCTTGATCGCCAACTTTAACTTTACGGAAAGGCCAGCGGTTTTTTAAAGCGGATAAAAAACCAAATAATTCCTCGCTTCCCAGCAAATAACAAAGAAACAGATAAATAATGAGCCCTGAGAGAACAGAGGCGCTTAACTGGATAAAAACCCCACTAAACCTAGTCATATCGATAAATGGCCAAACGATTACTTTCATCACTTGAGCGATAGAACCGGCAGCGATAGCGCTGGCCGTAAATTTTAACACGGATTTCAAAATATTGCTAATATCCAAGTTACCAACTTTAAAATAAATGGCGAGCCATAAAAAGAGAAAATTACTAATGCTAGCGAGGGAAAAGGCTAGCGCTAGACCGGCGACACCCATTCTGGGACTAAAAAACAAAGACAACCCGATATTTAAAATTACCGAGGCTAAACCGAAATATAGCGGAGTTTTCGAATCATGCCGAGCGTAAAAGACTCTAGTTAAAAGAGGAATAGTAGCTTGAGCGAATAGGCTGAGAGCAAAAAATCCTAAAGTATTCATGGTTAAAATAGTATGAGTCCAATCAAAATTACCCGTTCCTAAAATAACCCGAATTATCTGCGCTCTTAAGATAATAATAAAAACCGTCGCGGGAATAATAAAGAAAAGGATTTGACGCATTGTTTGTGAAAAACTGGCGCTTAATTTTTCCTTGTCAAAAGCCGCTTGAGACAGAGCGGGAAAAGCAGCGATCGCAAAAGAAATGCCGAAAATACCAATTGGAAAAGACTGTAAATTATTGGCTAAGTTAAAAACCGCTAAAGACCCGCTCGCTAAGCCCGAAGCAATGATAGTAATCACCACTAAATTAATTTGAGAAATGGCTAAACTCAAAGTGCGCGGAACCATCATCCTCCAAATTTTCCAAGTATTCACATCCTGCCAAAAAATTTTCCATTGATATCGGAAGCCTAATTGATAAACTAAGGGGATTTGAATCGCCATATGGCAGAGAGCCCCTAAAACAACCCCCCAGGCCAAACCAGCTAACCCCCAAAAATTAACAAAATATACAGCGCCGACAATTATGCCTAAGTTATAAAAAATCGGCGAGAGCGAATAAACCAAGAAACGGCGAAATGATTGCAGTATGCCGCCAAATATTCCTGACGCTCCTAAGAACAAGGGAGATAGAAACATTATCCTGGTAAGCATCGCTACCATTTCTTGATTGGCCGGAGAAAACCCGGGAGTAATGAGACGGGTTAATGGTCCGGCAAAAATAATTCCTAAAAAAGAGATGGCGCCTAAACCTAAAAGTAAAAAATTTAAAACATTGCCCGCTAAACGCCAAGCAATAATATTTTCTTGGCGAGAATCACAGTTATTTTTCGCCTCACACGCGAAATCTTTAATTAAAGAAGTAAAAACCGGAATAAACCCCGCCGATAAAGCCCCTAAAACTACTAAATTAAAAATTAAATCCGGAACCCGAAAGGCGGCATAATAAATATCTAATTCCGCCCCGGCGCCGAATTGTCCGGCTAAAATACGGTCGCGGACGACGCCCAAAAAACGCGAAATTAGAGACGATAAGGCGACTAAAGCGGCGGCAATAGTAATGCTATTGATAGGTTGGCGGAAAATCTTTTTAAACATAATCTTATCTTAACGATTATTGGGAATTATTCAAGCTTTAAAAACTATTTTATTTGATTATAAATTAAATCTAGATAGCGATAAGCGTCTGAATGCCTGGGATTAGAGCGTAAACAAGCTTCTAATAGATATTTAGCTTCCGAAATTTTACCCTGTTTATAATATAGAAACCCTAGATTAAAAAGAGCCTTGTCATAATCTGGATAGAGGGATAGCTCTTTCAGAAAAAACTTTTCGGCCATTTCTTCGTCGCCTTGACCAACATAGATAAGGCCTAAATTATTATTAACCATTGGCTCAGAGGGCTCAAGACGTAGCGCCTCTAAGTAATGCTTCTCCGCTTCTTTAAGGCGCCCATCTAAATAATACATTGCTCCCATATTTTTCTGGGCCAAGACGGAATGCGGAGAATCTTTAACAGCGCTTTCCCAAAAAACCAATCTATTCTTAAATTGATGGCTATGAAAAAACGTTATCAAGGCTAAAACAATCAAAACCCCAAAAACAATAATTTTTACCTTCTTTCTAGTGAAGTCCAGCTTCTTGATAAAGCTTAATTCCGAGGCCATTATCAAAAAACCAACTATAGGTAGGTACAACCGATGTTCTAATATATAGGGAGCAGAGGCAGAGATAACAAATGGAGGCAATAAAAAAATTAACAACCAAGATAAACCGAAAAACCAACGAAGCCAATTAATCTCACGGGATTTAAAAAAGGCAATAATAGTCAAGGAAAAAGCGGCCGCTGCCCACCAGAGAGAAGAATCAGCTGGAACCGGTAAGACTGATAGATTGATTGGTAACATTATCTTGCCCATTAAAACTATAGCGTTAAGCAAGTTGCTGCCAATAGACTGTAAAGCATCAACCATTGAAATATTTTCCGATCCAAAAGCTAGATTACGCATTAAATACCAAATAACTCCTGCGAAAAATGACATCAATAAAACTAAAAACTTCTCCGATTTTCCGGCCGCTTGACGACGCCCAATCGTTAAAAAATATGCTACCGCAAGAACGGGAAGAAAGACCGACGTCTCCTTGGTTAATAAAGCAAGGAAAAAGAATAAAGTATATAATAATAAAAATCGCAATTTTGGCTTCTCGTTAAATAGGATTAAAAACCAAATTGCGGGAATTGCAAAAATAGCTAGCAGTGAGTCGTTCCGTCCTGGCAACCACGCAACCGCCTGACTAATAGCTGGGTGCATCAAAAAAACTAATGACAAAAGGAAAGAAGCTGACTTCCTGATGTTTATCTTCTGCAAAATCAAAAAAACCATGATTGCTGTCGCTAGGTGGAGCAAGATATTAACCAGAAAATAAACAAAATAAATATCGCCAGCCAATACAGTGTCTAGCATGAACGAAAGATTCAATATGGGGCGGTAATAGAAATTAGTTCCTGAAAAAAAGGCATCGCTAGAAAAAATTAACGGGAGATTCTTGATATCACTTATTATGTCTTGATTATCAATTATAAGAGTATTGTCATCTAAATAGGTTAAATCAAAAAACAATATCTGACTGTAAAGCAAGAAACCGAGAACAATAATAACCAAATATGGCCGCCAGGAACGGAGAAATCGCCAATGATAAAAATGTTCTTTCAAATTTATCATAAAATCAATTGAATTTTCCAAATAAATAACGGATTGCCACCATCAATGTCTCTAGCCCATATCTTAAACTACGACGAAAATTAATAGAAGAAGCCTCTTTGAAATATCTAACAGGGGCTGGAATCTCTCCAAGGCGATACCTTTTAGCTACTGCCTTAAATAGCATTTCGCTATCGAAAACAAAGTCATCAGAATTGTTTTGCCAATCAATATTCTCTAAAACCTCTCGATTATAAGCGCGCATTCCTGTGTGCCACTCCGATAAGTTGTACCCCGATACAAAATTCTCGATAACGGTTAAAAAGCGATTGGCCAAGTATTTATATAAAGGCATGCCGCCAGCTAATGCCTCACGGCGACTGCGGATCCTTGTTCCCAACATGATATCAAAATAACCGTCAGCTAAAAACTGTACAAAAAAGGAAATCAATTTCGGATCATATTGATAGTCAGGGTGTATCATGGCAACAATATCAGCACCATGCTCCAGCGCTAAACGATAACAGTCTTTCTGGTTAGCGCCGTAACCACCATTCTTCACTCGAGGAAAAATAAACAAGCCTAAACGTTTAGCTACAGCAATAGTCTCATCGCTGCTTTGATCATCAACTAAAATTATTTCATCAACTATGTCCGGAATATCGCGAACTGTTATCTCTAAAGTATCGGCGGCGTTATAGGCCGGCAAGACAACGATGATTTTCTTTTCCTGATACATACATTATAAAATTAGGCGCACATCAGCTGCCGCTACTTTATCTTTGAAAATGAACAGCGGATTAATATCAAGCTCCCTTATTTCCGGGTAATCAGCGGCTAGTTTCGCTATATTAACTAAAACATTAGCCAGCTGATGAATATTATAAGCTTGCTGGCCACGTGCCCCCGCTAATATGGGGTAACTTTTTAAGGATTTGATAAGCCGGAGGGCGCGAGTCCTATCCAAATCTCCCATTTCTAGCTTTATATCCTTAAACACTTCCGCATAAATTCCCCCGAAACCAACCATTATAATCGGACCAAAAGAGGCGTCGCGTTTAAAACCAACGATAATTTCTTTAAAACCGATTAACATTTCTTGAACGATTAAATAATTATCAGGGTTTTTCCAGGCTGATTTATTTTCTTTAATTAAACGCTGAGCGGCCGCTTTAAGTTGCTTAGCATTCTGCAAGCCAACAATAACCGCTCCCTTATCAGTCTTATGTAAAAAATCTGGCCCAACCGCTTTTAAGACACTTGGGTAGGAATATCTATGAAGATTACTAGCTTCATAACGAGCAGTCGTAACTGTCGGAATATGATAACGGCGCAGTAAACCTAAGGACCCTAAATAATCTGCGCTCGCTTGAACCGTTTGTTTTTTTGGTAAACGAGGTTTATAAGGAACAATGGCCGGAGCTTGATGGTAATAATTATTTAAAACCGCCAGCGCCCTAATAGCTTCTTCCGGATAATCGAATGTCGGCACATTAGCCTCGGCTAATAATTTCTTGGCAGATGAAACAGCTTGCCCGCCAGTAAAAGCAGCCACAATAATTTTATTCGGATATTTTTTAGCAGCAACAATGACTGCCTGGGCCGTTTTAACCGGCTCCGTCGCTGTTTGCGGGGTTAGAATTATTAAGAGCTGGCCTATTTTTTTAATCGCTAATAGGCGATGAAGTTCTCGTTGATAATCATCAGCTGAGGCGTCGCCTAATAAGTCAAAACTGCCACCGAATTCTAATCCGCGGCGAGAAATTTCATCGACTGCCAAAACTGCCAATCCGCCGGCATTGGTAATAATGGATAAAGGCGTCTGCCTGCTTGAAACATGGCGTTGTTTTTTAAAAACGCTTAAAAAATTAAACAGCTCGCTTAAGTTCTCTAACCAAATTCCTCCTGCCCGTTCAATCGCCGCTTTCGCAATAGCGCTAGACCCGGCCAGTGAACCAGTATGGGACAAGGCTAATTGGCTGCCAGCCGAACTTTGTCCGGCCTTCAAGACAACTACCGGCTTGATCTTGGCAAGCTTAGAAATTAAAGTCATTAATTCTTCACCGGCTAAAATTTCTTCGAGATAAATAGCAATTAAATCAACTTGTTTATCATTAGCTAAGGAAGCAATAATTTCCTTTTCACTTAAAGCCGCTTTATTTCCTAAGCTGAAAAAATATGCCAAGCCAAGCTTTTTAAGTTTAAACCAGTCTAGCGCCGCTGCGCCGATTGCCCCCGACTGGGAAAGCAAGGCAATGTTGCCGGGTTTTAAATCAGAAGCGGCAAAAGTCGCATTAAGCCTAAGTTTTGAGTTAATAAAGCCTAGACAGTTAGGCCCCAAGATATTTAAGTTGTATTTCTTAGCTAAAGCGGTCATTTCTGCTTCCATTTTTTTTCCTTCAGGACTGCTCTCTTTAAACCCGGCGCTAATAACAATAAAATTTTTCACTCCCAAAGCAGCGCCTTTGGCAATTTCTGCGAAAACAAATTTGGCCGGAATAGCAATAACCGCCAACATGGTCGAAAAATCAGGGCGAGGAATTAATTTTAATTCAGCGTAGGCCGGTAGGCCAGCAATTTTTTTATCTTGAAGGTTAATCGGAAAAATCCGGCCGCGATAACCGCCCTGAATAAGATTGTCTAAAATCTGCCGGCCGATTTTAGCTCGATTAGACGAAGCACCGATAATAGCCACGGAACGGGGGGCAAGAAAATATTCTAAGTTCATAAAATTTATTTTTTGATAACATTAATAAGCCCGCTCGTTAGCCACGCTAACCATAAATAGTTTAAATTAAAATAAGCAAGCACAAAATTAGGCGCAATAATTTCCAGCAAATAAAAACTTAATAAAGCCGCGCTAAAAAAATAAAAAATTTCCCGTTTTATAATTACTCTGAGTTCAGTTTTTTTATTTTCTAAGATATTCATAAAAAATATTAACGCCAAAAATCGCTCAGTTTCTGCCAAAGAGTCCGTCCAGAAAACTCGAGTTTGATTTCGTAAATCTCTAAACTGTCATGAATGTTATCCTCTGCCTTTAGGCCAGGAATAGAAATCATAAAATTATATCGGCCCTGCTCACGATAAGCTCCTTTCATGTCAAATTCGGCCGTAGCCGTTTTAAATCCTTCTGCCTCACGAGGTTTCTGATACTTAGCAATAATGTAAGGCGGGGCAGAATGAACAGAAAAAAAGCGGTCGACTTTGATAAAAGCCGGATTGAATAAGCTATCGGCGGCTAAGGCAAAAACGCCGTTATTTTCTAAAATAATATCGTCCTTCTCTAATAATACCCGCTTGATCGCTTTGCGAGATAAAACATTTAGATCCGTCTGCAAATAAGTATCTGTTAAGGTAAATTCCTGGTCATCAAATTTAATGGTCTGCCGGCTAGCCGGATTTAAAAGCTTAACTTGCAAATGCTCAGAATCCGTATAAAAATTAAGCTCATCTCCAGTGTTGCCATATGGCCAGATGCGGTTAATAAACGCCAGCTTCCCTAAGGAAGAATAAATTTGTTTGATTAAAACATCATCGCTTGTCTTAATATCGATTTTATAAACTCCAGCCGGCAGATTTTTTTCTTCAATAATAATTTCTGACTCCTTCTTTTCGCCCAACACTAAACTAGTCCCTTCATCGGGCACTTTTTTTGAAGTAATAATCTCCTGCTGTGAAGAAAAAATTATTTCTATCGGGCTCGGCTTGTCGCTTTGACGTAAATAATCAAAAGTAAGCCGCAAATACAAGGGGCCGCCCGAAGAGTAAAGATAAAATTGATGAGGGCCGCGCAAACTTTTATTAATAGTAATCGGCAAAGAGCGCTGGTGGTTGGCGAGGCGGTAACTATATTCTGGCGTATAGTTATAAACCGCTAAACATTTTTCAATCGGCAAAGAGCACCCTTTAAGTCCCCCGGTGCGTAAATCACTCTCTAGTTCTGACAAATTAGAATAATTCTCTTCTTTTTGGATAATAATTTTGCCATCCGCTTCTTTCTTTTCCCATAAAATCCCTAAATAATTTAGAGCTTTATTATCAAGCGGCTGGAGATTATAGCGCCACACCGTCTTATCGGCTAAAACGCCAGCTTCAACTAGCGGCGTATCAATCTTTAAATTATCTTTATAAGTAATTATCAATTTAGCCTTGTCGAAGGTCCGCGGCGTAAAAACTGAAAAATAAATAGGATCGCCAATTATCTTGGCCGCTTGATTATCTAAAGTTATTACCCTATCAACCGGAGTAAAATTATTAATAAAACCCTTTCCTAAAGAAAATGTGTCTGGCCAGGAGCGCTGATAGACTGCTTGCCCGCCCGGGACGATTTTTAAGTAACAAAAAACCGCCAAAAGAATTAAGAGAATAATAATCCAAGCGAGGCGTAGCTTAAATAAAAATGGCCATTTTTTCTCAAACAGCTGCTTCATACTACCTTTATTTTACTGTATTTTAGCCTTTCTGACAACCAATCCTTAAAACAAAAGAGGCCCGGCTGGGCCTCCTTTTTGACCTTATTTCTAAGTAAAGTTGTCAACTATTTTCCATAATCAGCTCGCGCCTTTTTTCCTTTATAGCCAGTTCCGGATGGAATTAAGCAACCGATAATAACGTTTTCCTTCAAACCTTCTAGATAATCGATTTTGCCATTAACGGCAGCGTCAATCAAAACTCTAGAAGTTTCTTGGAAAGAAGCGGCGGATAAGAAACTATCCGTCGTTAAAGACGCTTTAGTAATGCCTAATAATAGGCGGTCGGCCTTAGCCGGGTTCTTCACGTCTTTATTGGCCTGAGCTAAAACTTCATCTTCTATCGTTTCGCCAGGAAGTAAATTAGTATCGCCCGCTTCCTTAACTAAATGACGGGAGAACATTTGTCTGGCGATAATTTCAATATGTTTGTCATTAAGAGGCTGCCCTTGAGAAGAATAAACATACTGAATTTCCTTAATAATATACTTTTGAGTTTCCAGTCTGCCTTTAAGCTTATAAAGTTCGCGCAAATCAAGACTGCCCTCGGTTAATTGTGTCCCCTTTTCAATCACATCGCCGTCTTTAACCATCATTAGAGTTCCCTTCATAATCGGGTATTCTTTTACTTTCTCGACTTCTTTGGAAATACTAATGTATTTATCGCTCACGCTTATCTCGCCGGCACTCTTAGCGCGGACAATTTCGCCGCCAACACTGAACAATTCCAAGTTCTTAGAAGCTTGATCGCCGTCTTTAACTAAAACTTTAACCTCTAACTTCTTTTTATCCTTAGCGGTCGCGCCGCTAGCCAGCTTGACTTCATTAATTTTTTCTGAAAAATAATATTTGTCATGATCCTGACCTTTATAAATAATACTTAATATTTTCGCCTGCGGATTATTGACGAGAATTTCCCGGCCCTCGGCGTCAGTAATAGTCTTCTGAGCAAATTCAATCTTCACCCGGCCAGCAACATCAGATATTAAGGCTTTGCGCTTCGGACTGCGCGCTTCAAAAATTTCTTCAACCCTCGGTAAACCTTGGGTAATATCATCTTGACCAGCCACGCCGCCCGTATGGAAGGTTCTCATCGTTAACTGGGTGCCTGGTTCACCGATAGACTGAGCGGCAATGATTCCGACGGTCGACCCCATTTTAACTGGCTTATTATAAGCCAAGTCCCAACCATAACATTTAGCGCAAATACCTTTATGCATCTTACAACTAAGAACTGAACGAACGCAGGCATCTTTAACGTCTTTAGTTTTTAAATTTTTAATCGCCTCTTCATTAATAATCTCGCCGGCTTTCATAACGACTTTGCCCTTAGCGTCCTTTAAATCTTTAGCTAAATAGCGACCAATCAAGCGGCGGAAAAAATCATCACCACTCTTTTCAATTTCCTCGCGATTTAAATCCATGCCGACTTCATCGCCGCAATCATCTTCAGAAATAATAACGTCTTGAGAAACGTCGACTAAACGACGGGTCAGATAACCGGCGTTAGCCGTTCTTAAAGCGGTATCAGATAGACCTTTACGGACACCATGGGTAGAAATGAAATATTCCAATACGCCAAAGCCCTGTTTAAAGTTTCCCTTAACTGGCAATTCAATAATAGCGCCGGAAGGTGAAGTAACTAAGCCTTTCATGCCTAAAATCTGCACCGGCTGAGCCCAGGAACCACGAGCGCCAGAATCGATCATCGAATAAACCGGCAAAATATCAAGTAGTCCCTGCTTGCAAACATCAGCGACCTTGTCTTTAGTATTAGTCCATTCTTCAATCACCTTAGCATAGCGTTCGCTTTCAGTTAGTAGGCCTTCTTCGTATTGCTCTTGGATCAAATCCACTTTCTTGTTCGCCTCATCAATTAAACGATCTTTTTCTGACAAACTTGGCAAGTCGCCAAAGCCCCAAGATAAACCGGATTTAGTAATAAATGAGAAAGCACGATTTTTTAAGCTATCAATAAATTTAACAGTTTCTTCCTCACCATAAACACGCAAACATTCACGAATTAAATCTTTTAGTTTCCCCTTGCCAACAACATCGTTAATAAATCTCAATTTTTCTGGAAGCAAGGAGTTAAAGATTAAACGTCCGATAGTAGTCTTTAACATAGCGCCTTCATGGCGGATGTTAATTGCTTCATGCAAGGCGATAAATCCATTAGCATAGGCTAAGTTAGCCTCATCATCGTCATAGAAATAACGCATGTTTTCGACTTTACAATCAGCGTAATCTTTATTCACTAAAGTTAAATAATAAGTACCCCAGACAATATCTTGACTCGGAGCAACAATCGGATCGCCAGTCGCTGGTTTCAAGAGATTATGAGAGGAAAGCATTAAAGTTTCCGCCTCATGACGCGCTTCTTTAGTAAGCGGAACATGGACAGCCATCTGGTCACCATCAAAGTCGGCATTAAAAGCGGTACAAACGAGCGGATGAATTTGAATCGCTTTACCTTCAATTAAGATCGGACGGAAAGCTTGAATACCTAAACGGTGCAAGGTCGGAGCACGATTTAATAAAACGAAAGCACCTTTAACTGTTTCTTCTAAAATATCCCAAACTTCATCATGGCCAGCTTCAATATAACGAGAAGCGCTGCGAACGTTATGAACAATTTCTCTTTTAATTAACTGAGAAATAATAAACGGTTTGAATAGTTCAAGCGCCATGATTTTTGGTAAACCGCATTGATCAAGATTTAATTTCGGATTAACAACAATAACCGAACGGCCAGAATAATCGACGCGCTTGCCGAGTAAGTTCTGGCGGAAACGACCCTGTTTGCCTTTTAGAGTATCGGCTAAAGATTTTAACTGTCTCTTCTGACCGGTCGAGGCGGTCACGGTCTTAGTATGACGAGCAGAATTATCAATTAAAGCATCAACCGCTTCTTGCAACATTCTCTTTTCATTGCGGCAGATAACTTCCGGAGCATTCAGGTCTAATAATTGCTTTAGACGATTATTGCGGTTAATAACACGGCGATATAAATCATTTAAATCGGAGGCGGCAAAACGTCCGCCATCCAGCGCAACCATCGGACGCAAATCAGGAGGAACAACCGGCAAGACAGTCATAATCATCCATTCCGGGCGAATATCATTATTTCGAAAGCTCTTTAATAATTTCAAGCGTTTAACCAGCTTTTCTTTTTTAGAATCAACTGCGTCAGTTAATTTCCCTTCCAGATTTTTGATGCTAGCTTCAAGGTCGATTTTTTCTAAAAGCTTGCGAATCGCCTCAGCCCCAATAGAAGCTTCGAAAATATGACCGAATTTCATACTTAAACTCTGGTATTGTTGCTCAGATAAAATTAGGAGCGGCTTTAATTCTTTTAGTTCTTTTTGAGCAGCCGCAAAATCTTCCTCCAAACGTTCTAATTTTTCCGCCTTACTGCGAGTAATATCTTTAATATCGCCTTCAGCATTTTCGCCCTTTTCTTCTTTAATCTTTTTTAACTGGTTATTATACTCATTATCAATACTCTTGGTTTTTGATTTGTACTCAACCTTAATTTGTTCAATAGTTGCTTCTTTTAGGCTTTCATCAACATCAGTTACAATAAAACTAGCGTAGTAAATCACTTTTTCTAAGGACTGAATACCAAGATTTAAAAGTAAGCCAATCTTGGAAGATAAGCCTCTTAGAAACCAAATATGAGTTGCGGGGACTTGAAGAGAAATATGTCCGAGTCTCTCACGACGAACAATACTGCGGGTAACTTCAACGCCGCATTTATCACAGACGATTCCCTTGTAGCGGATTTTTTTATATTTGCCGCAAGCACATTCCCAGTCCTTAGTCGGACCAAAAATCTTTTCACAGAACAAACCATCCTTTTCTGGTTTTTGAGTGCGATAATTAATTGTTTCTGGCTTGGTAATTTCCCCATGCGACCAGTTTAAGATTTCATCCGGCGAAGCGAGCTTGAGGCGGATAGCGTCGAAGTCGCTAGTTTTGATTGGATTTAACATATTTTAATAATTGCTAATAAATTATTAGAAAGGCTTGGTCGCCATTTTTTATTCTTCTCGGTCGCTACCTTCTTCTAAGGTAGCAATAACTTCTGGCTTATCATAATCTAGAACTTCTTCTTTTGCTGCCTCTTCATCAAGCTCAGTTAAAACCTCAGAAGCCGGCTGCTCATTTTCCCCTCCTAAAAGTTCAACATTCAAGCCAAGACCTTTAAGCTCGCGAATTAAAACGTTAAAGGATTCTGGAACATTTAATTTTTCAATTTCCTCGCCCTTAATAATCGACTCATAAGCTTTTGAACGACCCGGAACATCATCTGATTTAATCGTTAACATTTCCTGTAAAGTATGGGCAGCGCCATAACCTTCCAGGGCCCAAACTTCCATTTCTCCAAATCTCTGTCCCCCGAACTGAGCTTTACCACCTAAAGGCTGCTGAGTTATTAAAGAGTATGGACCGATAGAGCGTTGATGGATCTTATCCTCAACCATGTGGTTAAGCTTCAAGACATATTTATATCCAACGGTAATCTTATTATCATACGGCTCGCCAGTTTTTCCGTCATAGAGAACAATTTTACCGTCTTCAGGTAAACCAGCTTTCACTAACTCGCCTTTAATCTGCTCTTCACTAATACCATTTAGCGCCGGGGTCATAACCCGATAGCCAAGCTTCTTGGCGGCAAAGCCTAAATGAGTCTCCAGTAATTGGCCGAGGTTCATACGAGAAATAATACCAAGCGGAGAAAGAATAATATCAATCGGCGTTCCGTCAGCCAGATAAGGCATATCTTCAATCGGCACAACCTGAGAAATAACCCCCTTATTTCCGTGGCGGCCAGACATCTTATCGCCAACCTGAATCTTTCTTAAATTAGCGACGGAAACTTGGATGGACTGCAAAACACCGGCCGATAATTTATCGCCGTCCTCGCGCGAGAAGACTTTAATATCAACGACCTTGCCGTGCTCACCATGTTCAAGATATAGCGATGAATCACGAACGTCTTTCGCTTTTTCGCCAAAAATCGCGCGTAATAATTTTTCTTCAGCCGATAAAGTTGTTTCGCCTTTCGGAGTAATTTTACCAACCAAAATATCGCCGCTAGAAACTTCGGCGCCGATACGAATAATGCCGTCCTCATCCAAGTTCTTTAATTTCTCTTCACTAATGTTAGGAATGTCATTAGTAATTACCTCCGGGCCCAGTTTAGTATCGCGAACATCAATCGTATAATTTTCAATATGAATAGAGGAATAAACATCCTCTTTAACTAAGCGCTCGGAAATAATCACCGCATCTTCATAATTGAAGCCTTCCCAAGTCATAAAAGCCACTAAAACGTTGCGGCCTAAAGACAATTCACCGTTATCAATCGACGGACCGTCAGAAAGAACTTCACCTTTCTTAACTTTCTGGCCGACATCGACAATCGGATGCTGGTTAATACAAGTTGAAGAGTTGGAACGTAAAAATTTATTTAAAGGATATTTATCAATCACTCCTTTTTTATTCTCAATTTCAATCAAGCCAGCTTCAACCTTAATAACCGTTCCTTCTTCGCGAGCTAAAGCCGCATGTCCGCTATCGCGAGCAGCTCGGGCCTCAACGCCGGTACCAACTATTGGGGCTTCAGCTTTAACTAATGGAACAGCTTGACGTTGCATGTTCGTTCCCATCAAAGATCTTTGTCCATCATTGTGTTCCATAAACGGAATCAAAGAAGTAGCGATGGAAATGATTTGATTAGCAGCGACGCCCATGAAATCAATCTTATCAACATCCTCCATCCCTGGTTGACCGTATTTACGAACTTCAAATTTATGGACTAAGAAATAACCATTGTCATCAACCGGAATAGTCGCGTCAACTGTGACATATTTTTCTTCTTCAAAGGCATCAAGATAAACAATTTCATCCGTAACGCGACTACCTTTCTTATCATGAATTACTTTACGATATGGAGTTTCTAGAAAGCCGTAAGTATTTAAACGCGCATAAGAAGCCAAGTGGCCGACTAAACCAATGTTTGGGCCTTCTGGAGTAGCAATCGGACAAATACGGCCATAGTGAGTGGCGTGGACATCGCGGACATCAAAACCGGCGCGTTCCCGAGTTAAACCGCCTGGGCCCATGGCTGATAAGCGGCGTTTATGTTCAAGTTCGGCGAGCGGATTAACTTGATCCATGAATTGTGATAGCTGAGAAGACATGAAAAATTCCCGAACCACCCCAATAACCGGACGAGCATTAATTAACTTAGACGGAGTTAAAGAGGCAATATCGCTGGTTGACATTCGGTCTTTAATAATTCTTTCCATTCTGGCCAAACCGACACGGAAACGATTTTGAATTAAGCCGCCGATAGCCCGAATACGACGATTACCAAGATGATCAATATCATCTTCTGGCTCTTTAGTAATATTCAAACGGATAACTTCTTTAATAATCAAAACCAAGTCTTCACGGCGCAAAATACGATTCTCTTTTTTATTACTGGCGAGATCCAAGCCGAAACGACGATTTAATTTATAGCGTCCGACCCGACCGAAATCATAACGGTCGAAACGAAAAAACATTGAATGAATAAGCTGACGAGCGTTTTCGACTGAAGCCAAGTCGCCCGGACGAATACGGCGGTAAACTTCCTGTAAGCCATCGGCTTCATTCTCAGCCGCATCTTTTTCAATCGTTGCTTCAATAAAAGTTTTTTCATCCTTATTCTTAACTAAATCAACATCCGCAAATAATTTAATTAACTCTTCATTAGTTTCATAACCGAAAGCGCGCAGCAAAGAAGTAACGGCCACTTTTCTCTTTCTATCGATTCTGACCCATAAAACTTTATTGGAGTCGCTTTCAATTTCTAACCAGGCCCCGCGATTCGGAATAATTTTGGCACCATAGCATTTCTTTCCTTTAACAAATTCGGCGGTAAACATAACCCCGGCGCTTCTAATCAGCTGGGAAACGACGACTCTTTCGATACCATTAATGATGAAAGTACCTTGATCGGTCATCAAAGGAAAATCACCAAGGAAAACTTCCTGGTTAATAGCTTTATTAGTTTTTTTATTTAAGAGACGAGCTTTAACGCGCAAAGGCGCCTCAAAGGTAATATTCTTCTCGCGGCTTTCAACCTCGGAGAATTTCGGTTCATCCAAATAATAGTCTTCAAGATATAATTCTAGGTCACGGCCGATAAAATCGGTCACCGGATTAATCTCGTCAAATAGTTCCAGTAGGCCTTCTTTCAAAAACCAGGTATAGGAATCTTTTTGAATTTCAATTAAATCCGGCATCGGCAGGACCTCCTTTAACTCAGAAAATGATTTTCTTTTAGACATAGGACGTGTATTTTAAAAATGTTTATTTATTTAAAAATAGAGAAAAAAAACAAGGTACAAATATTTATTTAACAAAAAAATCCCAACCCCAAAATGGCTTGAGTTTCAGCTTTAATTAGATTTAACTATTTTTTTGATAAATCACTTTTTTTAGTTAAAAAAGTGTTAATGTTTCAATAATATAATAATGAAGGACTCTTGTCAATACACAGTTTTTCCACATCACTTGGCCAGGCGAGCCAGGATTTCCTCTCGAACTATCTGTCTTTCGTCCCAAGGAATCTTCCGACCACCGGCAACACAAATATGCTGTTCGGCGCCTTTGCCAGTAAATAGAACTAAATTGCCCTCCTCGGCTAAAGAAATGGCCTTTTTTATCGCCTCCCGCCTATCTAAAATCTTAAATAAACTCTCATTTAGAACCTTGCCGGATTCCTCAGCCCCAGCCGCTACCTGATCGATAATCACTTGTGGGTCCTCATCATAGGGATCTTCATCACTAACAATAACAATATCGGCCCGCTCTCCAGCTATTTTTCCTAAAAGAGGCCGCCGCGCCTTATCTCGCCCGCCACCGGCGGAACCAAGCAAGTGAATCAACTTATTCTTAGGGATAAGAGAAATAGCGCCATAAAGCTTTTCTAATGCCTGGGGCTCAAAGGAATAATCGACAATAGCGATAAAATTCTGACCAGCCCGAATAAGCTCTAATTTACCGGCCAAACCCTCAACACTTTCTAGACCATTTTTAATGACTACTGGATCTAAATTTTGATTTAAGCCGACGGCATAAGCTAAGCTCGCGTTAAAAGCATTAAACTCGCCGAGTAATTTTAACTCTATCGGCGTATCATTAATCTGGAAAGCAACTCCGTCTTGATGAGGAATAATATGACTCCCTTTAAGCAAAGAAAAGTCTTTCACTAAGGCTTCACTACTTAAATTTCTAGTAAAATCAAGTTCCTGGACCTCTTCTTTAAAAGAATAAACTAATTTTGCTTCGCTCCAAAAATTAAGAAAATAACTCGCCTGCTCA
Organism: uncultured Gammaproteobacteria bacterium; assembly: GCA_964587195.1. Classification (GTDB taxonomy): domain Bacteria; phylum Patescibacteriota; class Patescibacteriia; order Patescibacteriales; family UBA12465; genus UBA12465. The sequence continues at coordinate 42,025 of CAZPKN010000008.1, forward strand.
TCATCACCATTAACAATAATAGTCTTTCTTACTCTATTTAAATCAAGTTTTTTTAAATTACTATGCGGGCTAACAACGCGCTTGTCATGGTCCGTATATTTAGTTGCACAAGTTTTTAAATGTTTAAACAAGCGCCCCTTAGCCTCTTTGTATTTTTCAAAGCTACCATGAGATTCAATGTGCTCCGGGTAAAGACCAGTGAAAATAACGACATCATAGTTAATAAATCGGTGGCGAAATTGCTTAATGCCCTCTGAGGTTGTTTCGACAATTGCATATCGGCAGCCATTTTTTAGCATCTTTGCTAAATTGCTTTGAATAAAAAAACGGCCCGGCATAGTCATTTTTTTATCATTTAACCACTCCGAGTCGCCATCGGAAAAAACCGCTGTTGAGGTAAAGCCCGTTTTATAGCCCGCGGCCGCTAAAGTTTTAGCAATTAAATAAACCGTCGAAGTTTTTCCTGCCGTCCCAGTAACGCCAATAATAATCAGCTTGCGGCTTGGAAAACGATAAACAAGCGCCGCTAAAAGAGCCATTAAATAATGGTAAATCGGCTGAAGAGATTTAAAAAATTTACTTGGTATTAGTTTTTTGATTTTTTCTAGCATATGAACTTATTATAGCAGATTGCCGGAAAAGTAAATATTGAGGATAAAAAAAGCCCCTCTCTAATTGAAAGGGGCTGCGCCATAACTAGCGACTTTTTAAAATTATTTTACCACCTTGACGGTCGATTGGCCGTTTTCAGCAGTAATTTTAATCAGGTAAATTCCTTTACTCCAATCACTAGCTGAGAGATTCAATGTCTCATTAGCGTTGATTGACTGAGAATATATTTCCTGACCATTCAAGTTCATGATGGACAGTCGCCCATATTCCGGCGAACTGATATTTACATAATCAGTCACAGGGTTCGGGTAAACTGACACCTTTGGACCGGTTTGAGTCGCTGAGAATAATCCGGTTGTCCCGTTTTTTATTTTAACGGTTTCCACTCTGATATTCTGCGCATCAACGGGCAAAGAAATTTCTTCGCCAACCCGTCCGGTTCTCTGAATCATTTTCCCATCAGCGTCCTGAGCTGTGACGTTATAAACGTCAGCCTCGGGCGCATTGATTTTTACTTTACCGCTTTCGACGGTAAAAGTATTATCAATCGGCTTAACGGATGAAGCGCTGCTCCCCGGCATGGTAGTCGACATTAATTCGCCGATTCCTAGGCCTTGCACAAGTGGGTCGCTCGGATTTTTAAGCCAAATATTCAATAAAGCTACCGAAAGAAAATCCGGCTGAGCAAACAGTACACGTCCGGCGCCATAATTAACACCTTTTTTGGTGTACATATTGGACACCACGCTCCAATAGTTAAAGAGCCCTTCATCTACTACTCGCCTAAGTAACGAAAGATCTTCGTTATCTACGAGATTATCTCCAGTAATATCTCCCCGGATGGCATCCCTTATTTTTATTACCCGGCGAACATAGTCCTGCCCTGT
>CAZPKN010000009.1:0-42889 GCA_964587195.1 uncultured Gammaproteobacteria bacterium
TAACTTAACCATAAACTCTAGAGCTTCGGCCAACTTCTCTTGAGTTTTCTTCAAGTCGATAATATAAATACCGTTCTTAGAGGTAAAAATGAATTGCTTCATTTTCGGGTGCCAGCGGTTGGTCCGGTGGCCGAAGTGCATGCCGGCTTTCAGCATGTCTTCCATTAATGGGATTTTAACCATATTTTTCTTTGTTACTTCTGCCCTTTTTATATAATATTAATTAAATATTATACAAGAAAAATTAAATTGCGGGCATGATTATTAGTTATAAAAAGAGGTTGCCGTGAGGCTAGCCCTCTAGGGATAAATATATAGGAAAAGCGCCTCTCTGTCAAGCTTTAGAACCGATGCTAAAATTGACTTTTCTTGTTAAATGTGACATAATAGCATCATTGTTATCCATTTCTAATATTAACTTTAAATCCCAGCTGTGCTGGGAGGAGGTCACATGAGTACGTTAAAAAAAATTATCGACTGGGTAAAAAGCCGCTCAGTTATTCTCTGGATTTTGAAAGTATTGTTTGCCCTACTTATTGGGGCAATATCATTCTCGATAGCTAATGCAATATTTAATGCCCACACAGGTGGTCTATTGGCATTTGCTATTTTGTATACCTATCTGGGCTACCAGATAGCTAACCACACGAAGGCAAGCAACAAAGAATCAATGATCTTTGCCTGGATACTGATTATCTTAATGTTCCTGGCGATTTTCGCCGGTATCCTAGGGTTTATTTTTATTAACAAAGCCTTTGGATGGTCGGCAATTATTCTGTCAATGTTCTCATTGAGCTATTATATATTAAGAGCTGTTACTGAGGCTAATAGAGAAGAAAAAGAAAAATTGACAAGATTTTCGTCTACAACGGAATAATCTTCCAATAAATAATACCCCCGATATTGATTTATCAATATCGGGGTTTTTAAAATCTCTAAATTAAATTTTTTATTAAATCGAAAATATCAGGATAAAATTAATAGGACTATTTTTATTTCTGATAAATTTCTCCTATTAATCCGTTAACTATCGAGACTAGCGAATTATATGAATTTAGCAGAGAGCGATATTCTTCCAAATAAATATTATACTCATTAGCGCGCTGATTATATTCAACTACTAAATTATTATATTCTCTAAATTGACGATTAAGATAATAAGCGTCTAATTGATTCTTTAAATTCTCAAGCTCATCGGCGCGGATATCTAACGCCGCTTCTTTATCATTTAAAACTAAGAGGCGACTGCTCAGTTCAGTTTGCTGGGTCCGCAAATTATTTATCTTCCCTATTAAGGCGGGCATGCCTTGGTAGCTTCGCCCGAGGCTTTTTTGATATATTTCTAAACGTCCTAAACCGCTTCGATCAAAAAAACTTTGACTGGTAATATCAGTCTGAGCCTGACCGTTATTTATACTTCTAGGAATAACTCCAAGCGGAAAATAATTAGTTGTTTCCACATAGCAATAACCAGAACCGTCTAAAGAATATTCTAGCGGGCAAGCTATCCCTAAAGCGCTATGATTAATGTCGGGGAAATCTAAAATCGCTGCGCCGTAGCCCAGTTTTCTTAAAATAGCAACCGCTAAAAAAGTTTTATCGGAACAAACGCCTTTATTTAAATATAGAGTCTCATAGGGAAAATAGGGATTAGTGTTGGCGTTATCAAGAGAAACTTTCGCTCCATCATACGGAATATACTGAACAAGAGCAATAGTAAATTCTAACAATTCATCGTCACTCCAATTATTACTAGCCGCAATCTCCTTTAGGCTAGCAAGCAGCTTGTCCAAGGAATCATCGCCTGATTTAAGGGCTAGAAATAATCCGTAGAATGCCTCCCGAAAATCAGCCGGCGGGGCGTCGCTGCGATATGCATAAACTTTAGGCGAATTTTGATAAGCTTCGTATAAGCTGCTGGATAAATTTTGGCTCAGCTCGTAATTCTGATTGCGGTATTTAAAATTAAAATTAATTAACTTCGATGAAAATTGATTGTTGGCAGGACTTGCTAACGGAGCAGATTCAACAAGAATAAGCGTTAAATCACGATTAGTAATGCCTAAGCCTTTTTGACGCATTAAATTAAAAGCGTCCGCTGGCCGACCCAGATAATCAAGTCGACGCGTTAAAGGGTCAACATAATAAGCCTGTCCCTTATCTTCGACTTGAAGAAGAATGCGGCCGCTTAAGCGAGCTGGAGAACCGCTGGTTAAAAATGATTTTAAATCCGCATTTGAAACTCCTAAACCCAAAGAACGCATTAGAGATAAAGCATCATCGGGTCGACCGAGATAATAACGTTTGGAGTTTAAGGGATTAACGTACCAAGCTTGTCCCTTATCTTCAACCTGCAGAAGAATGCGCCCATTAAGATTAGAGGCGGCCTCAGAAAAATTAACAACCATTAGAGCAGTCAACAGCGCTATAATGGCTATTAAAAATTTTTTGTTAATTATTCGCTGGAGTAATTTAATTCTCATCGTTTTAATCAATTAAAGCGGCAAATAAGTCTTCGCTAGGCGGTGACGGCAAATGTGAAACGTCATTAATATAAACAATCTTGACATAACCGTCCCTATCAATCACTAATTTTGTCACTGACGACTGAAAGATTTCAATGGTTAAAAAGCCGATGACATCGGCATTTAAAATTCCCGTTATTAAAGCTTTAATAAAATTACCATGGGTAAAGACCGCAATTTTTTTCCCTTTGTTTTTCTTGTACAAACTGGCTAAAGTCCGGCGAGCAACGGCTTGCATTTTATCAAGCTGCTTATCTAACTCTTGATGATTCTTCATTCTCTTCTCCCGCGTCTCCTCGGACATGTTGAAATATTTAGCTCTTAACCAATGCACCCAATTTATTTCATTTAAACGAGCGTCAACTTGCAGTTCTTGACCTGATTTTTTAATAAAAGCAGCAGCCGTCTCTAGAGACCTAGCCAGCTCACTGGAATAAACCTCCTCCAGTTTCATAGTTAGCAGACGGTCAGTTAAAAACCTGCGCTGTCTCAAACCATTTTTAGATAAAGGCATTTTAGTTTCGCCTAATTTTTTTTCTAAAGAATAGTCCGGATGACAATGGCGGATTAAATAGACTTCCGTATAAGGGTGGCGAGTTTTCGGCTTAATCTTAATATAGGGGTTTTGGTACATAAAATTTACAATCTTTATATTATTCTACAGATTAGTTTCAATAAACTGCCAATTAATTAATCGGGATAAAACAGCTTCTAAAAAATCGGCGCGGCGGTTCTGATAATCGAGGTAATAAGCATGTTCCCAAACATCGATTCCCAAGAGCGGCTTTAATCCGGAAGTTAACGGGTTATCAGCGTTAGCCGTTTTCATAATTTTTAAAGTATCCCCATCTTTAACAAGCCAAGCCCAGCCGCTGCCGAATTGACTCATGGCTAGAGCTTTAAATTCATTATAGAAATTTTCCAGGCCGCCGAAAGATTTTTCAAACAGCGCTAAAGTTTTAGATCCGGGGGCTAATTCTTCCTGAGCCGGCTTGAGACAATCCCAAAAAATATTATGATTATAGACTTGACCAGCGTTATTAAAAATAGCAGCTGTTTCTGAATTTCCCGCCGTTTTCACGATTATTTCCTCTAAACTTAACTTCTCTAATTCTGTTCCGGCTATCAACTTATTAAGATTATCAACGTAAGCCTGATGATGTTTGTCATGATGAAACTCTAAAGTGCGAGCGGACATTACAGGCTCTAAAGCTTCCATGCTATATGGCAATGGTTTTAAAGTAAACATAAATTTATATTTTATTTTATTTTATTATATTAATTTTAATTGTTTTAGTTGTTGGCGTCTCGCCAAATAATCTGGAATTTGTTGAGAGACTAATTTCCAGAACGCCGCCGAATGATTGAACTCTTTTAAGTGACAAAGTTCATGAACAATAATGTAATCTTGTAAATCAACCGGCAAATCGCCTAAGCGAACGTTAAAACTGAGCGAGCCGCGCCGCGAGCAACTTCCCCAGCGTGTCTTCTGATTACGAACACTGACCCTATTATAAGAAAAGTTATAGAAATTATTAAAGTATGCTAAACGCTCTCTGATCAATTTCTCAGTAGGCAGGCGATTTCTTAAAAAATCGCGACGCGTGACCGGTTTTAGTTTTTCGCTAAACGAATCATGATGCTTCTTAAAAAGAGCGATTTTTTTTATTAACCAAACTTGTTTATCAATCAAGAACTTCTCCGCTCTAGTGATACTGACAAATTTTGGTTTCACTAAAGTTATTTTCCCTAGATAATTTATTTCCAAGCGTAAATTTTTGGCTAAATAGCTATCTTTTAAAAAATACTCCACCTCTATGCCAGACAAACTTATCTTCTTTGTTTTCTCTTCTGTCATGCTATTTCTGTTTGCCGCGTAACTGACCGCAAGCGGCTTTAATATCTGAGCCAAAACTAGTCCTCACGGTAACGGCTACTCCCTGTTTCTCTAAAACGTTCTTAAATTTCTCAATCCGTTCGGGGCTAGACGGCTGAAAACGGCCAGTCGGATTATACGGAATCAAATTTAAAAAATACAAAGGCTTGTTCATTAGTTTCGCTAATTCTAGGGCGGCCTGATCGCTATCATTGATGTTCTTAATCATTAAATACTCAAACATGACGCGACGACCGGTTTTATTAATATAATGATCAACGGCTTTAAAAATTTCATATAAAGAATACTTCGCGGCGATGGGCATTAAATCACGGCGCACATCATCATTAGAAGCGTGCAAAGAAATCGCTAAATTAAGCTGCAGTTTTTCACCGGCTAATTTTTTTATGCCTTCAACTACTCCAGCCGTTGAAACAGACAGACGACGAGAACCGATATTTAAAGTTTCCGGGTTATTTAAAAATTTAACGGCTTTAATAAACTCCGGATAATTTAGAAACGGTTCACCCATGCCCATGAAAACCACATTATCGACTTTTTCACCTTTCCCTTCCATCTTTAAATAACGCCCCCAGAAGACCACTTGTTCGACAATTTCTCTCGCCTCTAAATTCCGTCTGAAACCGAATTGACCGGTCGCACAAAACTCGCAAGCAAGCGGACAACCGACCTGAGAAGAAACACAAACCGTATTGCGCTTATCTTTATGTCTGATTAAAACTGTTTCAATAGACTCACCGTCTTCCAGCGTAATTAAAGCTTTAAGACTGGAGCGGCGATTGGTTGAATGTTCTATCTCGGCTTGTATATCCAAGGGACAATCTGCTTCCAGCTTTTCGCGTAGAGCTTTCGGAAAATTCGAAGCGTCAGCCCAAGTAGAAATTAAGTCGCGCCAAATAGCCTGATTAGCCTGCTGAAAACGAAATTTTGGTTCAGTTTTGAAAACTGCCGATAATTTTTCTAAGTTCATCTGATTATCTTGTTATTGAATAAATTACTTAACTCTTGCGTATCTTAGCTAATAAATCTTGATAAAATTCGAGATTATTTAAACTAGCCATCTTTTGTCCTAAAACCTCTTTTAATCTGAATAAATGATGTAAGTAGGCTAAAGAGTGTTTCCTTAATTCTATTAAACGACTTTTTTTATTAATCGCTCGCCAATCCTGTTTAAAAGAGTGATTGTTAATATTAAGACTAAAATATTTTTTGGACTGAGAACTATAAAATAATTTGCCGTGGCGGCCTTCTCTGGTTGGGATTACGCAATCAAACATATCCCAGCCCATTTTAGCACAACGAACAATATCTTCGGGTGTTCCTATCCCTAGAGCGAAACGCAAAGCATTTTTAGGAATAAAGGCCGCCGTTTTTTCGAGTACTTCTCCTAAAAAATTGCCTTGTTTATCGACTGGCCTGGCCCCGAAACCGTAGCCGTCGAAACCAATTTTAACTAACTCCTGCGCACAACGCTCACGTAAATCAACCTCTGCGCCACCTTGAATAACCGCAAATAACAAAGGCTTTTTAGAGCCGCTTAATTTTCTTTTTTTAATTTGTTTTAAATATTCTGATTTACAACGTGCCGCCCATTTAATAGTACGCTCAACGGCTTTTTCTAAATCAGGACGGGAAAATTCATTAGGCGGACAATCATCAAAACAAACCATCATATCAGCTCCGAGGGCAAACTGAATTTGGATTGATTTTTCGGGCGTAATCTCATGGCGCGAGCCATCCAGCGGGGATTTAAAAATAACTTTATCATCGGTAATTTTTCCCATTTGTGCATTCTTATGAATCAGAGAAAAAACTTGAAAACCACCAGAATCGGATAAAAGTGGCCCGGGCCAACTCATAAATTTATGAATGCCGCCCGCTTCTTCGATAATCTCTATGCCCGGTTGAAGATATAAATGAAAAGTATTAACGACCAGCGCCTCCGTTCCGGTTTGGAGAACTTCCGCCTGGCTCGTTAATTTTATAAATCCACGCGTGGCATCCGGCATATAAAAAGGCGTCTTTAAAAGACCGTGCGCGGTCTTCAAACTACCCAGGCGTGTTCCGTCTTTTTTTATTTGTAATACTTTAAACATAAGGAGGTATTTAGGGCTGAATCTGACCGGAATTATTCATGGCCGCGATATCATCATCTTCTAGCTTAGTAGTTTTAACGCTCGTTTTTCTCGTCAATAAGCTATTTGTCTCTGTATCATTAGCGGAGATTGTCGCTCCAGGTGATAAAACCAGAATCTTATTAACATCACCGCTAGTCGGGGTTAAACTAATGCCGAATTCGGCATCGGCTCTATAAACAGAAACCGGCAAGCGCCCAATTTCCCAAATCATTTGATGATTAGCGCTATCATAAAATATATTGCCGACGTTAGTTGAGTTGCGCTCGTCCCAAGCAACATTAGCCGGCAGATTCAAGACGACGCGGGCATCGGATAGTTCATGTAAATTATTCTTAACTGACCAATAGACTTTGAAAAAAGTCTTTTCGCCCGCCCGCGGCGGCAAAGGGCCGGAACCGACCGGCTGATTATCCTCATTAAAATAAAGAATCTTTTCCGATAGGCTTAAATCACTATTAATCTTATTAATCACGGTATTACTCTTATTGCTTTCTCCTTGGGTTTCTTTATTATTAACTCCGTATTGAGCGTAAGAAGTAATAAGTAAATTTTTACCAAAATCACTATCTTGAAAGTTTTTTAAATCAACGGAAAAATTAATTTCTCCGCTCTGACCCGGTTTAATTTCTTCCAGGGCGGCTATTTCTTTTTTAGTCCAAATGATAGTACTGCCCTTCACTTCTCCGGGCGCCTCCATCTTCAAGGAATTAAAATTTAAGAAATCGCTTTTTAGAGAGCTAAGAATAACTACATCCTTGAAAGAGACGCTTCCTTGATTGCTATAACTTAAGGTATACTGCAATTTCTGTCCAAAATTAACGGCGCTATCGCCCTTAATGCCATTAACAAACATCGTCAGATTTAAATCACTCTTAACTAGTTCGGGATTAAAGGTCTTTTCCCAAAAAATATAAGCCTGGCCGTCCGGCATTTTTTTCTCTAAACGGATTTTTATCTCCGGATTAGCAATACTGGTATTAACTTTATAACTCATGAGGATTTCTTGTCGTCCTAATTCTGGGCGAAGATTACTAATCTGCCAACTTGTTCCGCCGCTTTTTGCAATCACTAAACGAGTGCTATCATCTTGGATTGTTTTCTGATCACCTGTTTCTAAAACAATATTCGTTTCTTCGGGCAAAGAAAAACTAACCTGAAAATCTCCGATAAAATTTTCCTGCATATCCGAAAATATCAGAGTCATGGCATTATCTTGGCCGATAAAAGCTGTTTGGCTGTAATCTAAATCGGCCTTAAAGCCAAAATCAGATAAAACTGTCGAAGCTGAACTTTCTTTCTTGAATTGTGCTGAGTATTCGACCGAAGAGTAGCTTAAACGAGCAGTCATAATATTAACCGACTCGATTTTATTAATCAACCGGCCGGTAACAAGCAATGTGCCGCTGCCGCCGGCGGGAATATCAGCTAAAGACCAGCCGTAATTACCACTTTGCGGATTGCTGGAAAAATTAGAAATTATGAAATTATCAGGATATTGGGCTTCTAGATAAACATTAGTCAAGCTAGTCTTGCCGGGATTACGGTACTCAATAGCGTAAGAGAATTCTTCACCAACCTTAACTTTTTCTGGCGCCAAAACAGTTAATTCAACTAAACCAGCTGAATTTCCGCCAGCCAAAAAATAAAAATAAGCTAAATAAGCGGCGGCGGCTAAAACCGTTAAGATTAATAATTTTTTAAAAAATCTAACAATAAATATTTGGCGGCGCTTCACCTTCATTTTCTTAACGTTGACGAGCTCGCCTTTTTTATCACTATAAATTTCCGACAAATTATTATCAATCTCTTGATTGCGAACTTCCCTATCCAGAGCTTTCTCAAAACCGGCGACTTCTTTGGCATCGGGGACTGGCCGCTCAACAAAAGCGGATAGGCTAGAAGAAGCTTGCTTGTCAACGCGCAGAATTTTTTTAATCTTTTTTTCTCCGTTCATATATGTATAATTATTTATCGGCTTAAAATCGACCAAAAGCGGTCGCTATCTAAATCTGTTTTAATGTCCCAGCCTTCAAATTGGCTAATCTCCTCTGGATAACTCCAAAAAATATGCTGGCCGACTGGAAGTATTAAACGGCTAGAAAAATGACTAATCGGCGCCCCTGCTTGCTTTTGTACTAATAGGCTATAAGCCGTCGACTTAGAGGCGCCGGTTAGCAAACCGGCCATCTTTTGACTCAGCGTATCCGGCTCTTGAATAGTGAAAAAATTAAAAGGCAGGCGATATTTAAGAATAATCGTGCGACTTTCCCCTGGGTCAACCATTAGCCAGTTAGCAAAAACTGTTTTTCCGCTATCTTCGTAAATAAGCGTTCCGCTAGCTGAATCACTCGCCGCTTCATTCTCGGCGCGCAGCCAATCATGCTCCTGCCAACCGGCCTCCGGCTTGGCTTGTAAGTATTCTGCATCGGGAGAAATAAAGCCATCGGCTGATAAAAGCTCGCTCCCCTGAGGGACATAAACGCGCAACCAATCAACATTACGAACGCCATGCAAGGGTTCATTTTTTATCCCCGTATGTGTTCTGGTAATTTTTACCGTATTAATTATTTGGCCGTCGCTAGTTATTTCGCTTAGCTGTTCAATATTATCAGACATCTTCCGATCAGATTTTTGTCCGGCAATATTAGTATGGATAACCGCTAAATAATCGCCGCCGGTCGCTTTAATTTCTCCAGACCAATTACGCTGTGAAAATTCGGACTGTAAAGATGTGTCCTTAAAATAAAACAAAATCTGCTTGGAGGACAAGTTCTTTTCAAATAGAGATAAAATCTGAACTAAACTGTCCTTATTAATTTTCTCTGGCAATACTTCTAAAATTCTCACCGCCAAATCGCCGATAATTTTTTTAGGTTTATTACCGCTATTTTTATCAAGCTCTTGTTTTAAAGGTAGATTAGATTGGATTGGCTCCGAGTTTTGAGTAAGTTGCCAGGCGCGGTCAGGGTAAGCGGCAATTAGATTATCCTGTTCCACAGTCATCTGGACTGTTTCCCAAAAATTATCAGCATCAATGGTTAATCCATATTCCGCTTGTAAATCTATCGGTCCGGTTATTTTTAAGAGGTCCTCAATCACGCTCGGAGTAAAACTAATCACGCCGTCAACAGTCGGCCCGCCGCTTTTCTCATAAAACCACGTGAGATTTTGGGCCGTCTTAGGCCAATCCGGCCACCAATTAGCATCCCAAAAATACCATAAAGTATTAACCAGCCAAAGCGGGCGCGGCGCAATTATCCGGATATTCATGCCTCCTTCAGTATCATAAGATCCGCCACCGGGAATTTCTAAATTCCTAATTTTTCCATCGCGAATATCGACTAAAGCATAGCTCCCTAAAAAACCGCCGCTCGCTCTCAGCTCGGCATTGTTTTGAAAAACTAATAAATAGCGCTTATCTTCGCTAACGCCGAGCATATTCCGGAATTTATCCGCCGAATCGACAAATGATTGTAAGTTAGAACTAACTAAAGCTACTTGGCGATTCAAGTCATTAAACTTCTGGCGATAATCGGCCGGTAAATTATTAGGATTAATCCTAGCTAATTCTTTTTCCAGCTGTTTAGCATCAAGAGCGGCTAAACGGCCATAACTAATAAAACCATCTAGTTTCAAAGAAAAATTTACCTCAGCCTGATTAAATAAACTATTGGAAGCTAAGGCCAGGTTAAGCCCAAAAGAAGAAGCCGTTGCTCCAGCCTGTAAAAATTTCTTTCCCTCAGAAGCCATTTTTATTTTTGGATTACTCGATAAAGAAGCTAAGGACAGCAAAGTGTCACCTATCTTATCAAGCTCATCTTGAGCCGCTAAAAAATTGCCAGCCGCTTTTTGAAACTCATTCCCAGCCGTTTGAAAATCAAGCTGCTCAGCGGCGCCGCCGGCCGCCAAAAGATTAGAGAAAGCCGACTGAGAAGAGGCAATAATTTTATGTTCTAATTTCTCTAAATCAAACAGCTGAAAGTAGGCGAGAATTTTAAAAGGCAAAGCGATTAATATTAAGATAAGCAAGAACGACCAGAGCGAACGATAAACAAGTAATTTCTCCTCTAAAGCTTTCCGGCGCTTATTAAACGGAAGGTTTTTGATAATTTGTTTTTTAAACGCCCGGGAATTATTATCCAGAATATCTTGAAAATTTTGGAGCTTATTCTGATAATGTTTAAGCCATTGCCGACTCACTCGTCGACTAGCTTTTAAAAATTGTTTTTTATTTCTTCTTAAAATCGCATGTGAAAATTCTGATTTAATTTTTCTGATTATATTATAGAAATTAGACAATATCCCCAAGCGATGGCTTGTGCCGGCCAGTAAATTAGGACTAAGCTTGCTTGCCCGCTTATTGATGGCTAAAACTTTTTCCGCCACTCGTTCTTTAGTTTCCGAATAACGGCGAGGTTTCTGGGGGGAAGACGGCGCCGGAGAAAACGGCGCCTGCCCTAAAGAAGATGGCGAGCGCAAGTCAATGACAAAACTAGAAATAAATCGGTATTTCTCAACATGCTGGGAATTAATTGGTGATTTAAGCTTATTCATTTAAAATTGTTTGATAAATATCAAATGTTTCTTGAGCGCAGCGACGCCAATCATATTTTTTGGCCTGCTCAATTCCCCGCTTAGACAACTCATTTCTCTGCTCTTGATTATCTAAAATATCTTTAATTTTAGAAAAAGCCTCTTCGCTATCATCAGGATTAAAATACTGGGCCGCCGAGCCAAGCACTTCCGGCAAAGAACCGCGATCAGAGCTCGCTACTGGACAGCCTTTAGCCATCGCCTCTAAAGGCGGTAAGCCGAAACCTTCATACTTAGAAGGAAAAACATAAACCTGAGCGGATTGATATAGCGTTTCTAGTTCTTTGTCCGGTACGTAACCGGCAAAAATCACTGGACTGTTCGGGTTCTCTGCTTGCCACAACCCCATGGAGGCCGCTTTCTCATGCAGGCGCTTATAAAAATAATCTTCTTTACCAACTAAAACTAAACGTAAATTTGGCCTCAGCGCTAAAAGCTTATTGAAGACTGCTAGTAAAAAATCCAGGTTCTTGTGCGGATAAGCATTACCGACATAAAGAAGAAAAGCGCTACTATTAACATGATAATTTTTTAAAATCTCTTCCTTATCTAACTTAGCAACGAACAAATAATCCTTACCGCTTTTCAAGTCGGCTACGCCTTCATAAGTTACTTGGATTTTTTCCGGAGCAACGGAAAATTTTTGTATTAAATCTTGCTTCGTAAATTCTGAAACTGTAATTATGCGCCGCGCCCGGCGGATAGCGGTAGAAATCACCAACCGATAAGCCATATCTTTCAAGCGATATAGCCAGGGAGATAAAGTCGTGGCCCGTAAAGTCGGAAAGTGCGTCAAAATTAAATCATGAATAGTAACCACAAATTTAACTGGCGTCAGAATTGGAACATTAAAATGCGGGTAATGGATAAGGTCAAGCTTCTCCCGTCCAATTAAAAACGGCATGACTAGCTGTTCTTTCCAAGAATACCAGCGAATAGGCAAAAGAACTTTTTTGACCCGATCTGAAGGACAGACAAACTCATTAAAATTATCGGGACTTAAAAAAACTACAAACTCATAACAGTCGCCATTATAAGAAACGCTGGTATTTTTTTCTGTCTGAGAAAATTTATCAGCGTCCGCAATTTTTATGACATTGTCCACTATTTCCTGGGTATATCGGCCTAATCCTTTTCCGGCCGGACCATAGAAACGAGCGTCTATTCCTATGCGCATGGTTTTAAACAATGGGTAAATTAGCAGGCGGTGAAGCGGGCGGCGCTTCAACTGCTTGATCATGGCGACTTGAATGATGATTAGCTGATTGGTACCCTCCGCTAGAAAAACCGGTAAATATATCAGGGGATGAACTAGTAATTTCTTCGGCTAAAGGTAAAGAAGACGGCGCATCCGCCTTACGGCCCGGGGCCTTTTGAACTAAAGGCGATTTAACATTTGCTTCAACTGGGAAATGCCAAAGGGTCGCCAGCTCTTCGATATTAAGCAGAAATGGTTCGCGGCCGTAATTAGATCGATTAATGTAATTTCTAAATATTTTTCTTTTTTTAGTAACCAAGCGGGAATCTTTATTAAAATAAACAGTCTTAGTCATGGTCTTCTTTAAGTCCGGCTTAAAACTATTAAGGTCTAAGGAAATAAACTGCTTAATGTAACCGACAAAACCATTAGCGACCTTGGCCTTGTTCATGACCTCTTTTTTGGCAACATAGATAATTCTAATTTTAGTTTGAAAGCCCATTTTAACTGATTTAAGATGGATACCTTCGACTTGCCTTTTTTCTACCGGCGTTAAATCAAGCATCGTTCGCTTATCGTCCTTGTCAGACTTTGATCCGTCTATGTCTTGCCAAATCGGAAAAATAATTTCGCTTAAATTGCCTATCAACTCTAACAAACGGATAAATAAACCCGGTTTAGCTTTTTTCTTGCGGCCGAGAATCTTGTCTAATTGCGCTTGAGAATCTTTAGCCCAATCAAAACCCGTCGGCGTTACAACCATTTGAAACCAAAACTGCTCGCCTTGACGCAAAGAACCGCATAAGTCCATCAGCGAAGCCATCGGATCTTTAAACTGCGTTTCACTCGGCCCGATTTGATGTTCAAATTCAGGATAAGTTTTAATAGGCAGATACCAAGGACTCTGTAAAATAAATTCTGAGCCAAAAATATCCCATTCCTCATCTGGATACCTCTGCGGAACCGTCTCCACATAATCATCAACTTCCGAAATTTCGGCATCAGGGTATTGAGAATATACGGATGATTCTATTAAGTTGCGAAATTCGACTGGCGTTCGAATTAGAAACTGGGTATAGCCTTCTAAGCTAACGATTTCATAACTAAAAGATTTCTGATACTGCCCCTCAAACCATTTTTCGTAAAAATTCTGAGAACCATGTGCCCCGCCTAAATAAGAAAACATGTTTTCAACGGCCTTAGGAGTCTGTTCGTTTCCCTTAGGAATATCAATCGCTAAAAGAACATTTTTATGGCTTTCGCTCCATTTATTTTGTTTATAATACAACCAAACATCTTTAGCGCCCAGCAAAAAGATAATACCTAAAAACACCCAGCCGAAATTAGCAAAAAAGACCCCAAAAACCTGATCGGGCGGTAAATTAAGAAGGGCTTGAAGACTGCTTAAATCAACAGTAATATCCATAAACTAACCTGATAATTAATACTTATATTTTAACATATTTTTATAAAAAACAAAAAATCCGGCTACCAGTAACCGGATTTTTATATTTTAACTGAAATAGGCTGATATTCTTATTTAGACCATTCTTTTAAACCGTATGTTCCGCGGCTGACTAGGATATAGCGATCATCGAGAATGAGCTCGTTATGGACGGTAGCGGCATTAGCTTTCTTCTTATCAAATTTAATATCGTTAATTCTCTCGGCAATCTCCGTAAAATGCAGCGGCTTAGCCTCATGTTTCAAAACTAAATAAATTTTATCATTAATAGTTTTTGGCTTTATTTCTTGAGAATTAGCCAGGCCCCATTCGCCATATTTATTCTGTTCAATATTCTTAATCGCCTGAACGAAAGAATATAAGATTTTATTGTTATTGATAATTTCCGCCTTATCGGGAAAAACTTTACTCTTAAAGACTCTAAAAATATCGGCCGATTTTTCTGATTGGAATTTTTCTTGGTTTTTATTATAAGCGTCAAGCTGCTTAAGAAGTTCTAATAGCTCTTCCGTAGTATAAGTTTTTTTAAGTAAATCAACTTTCGACATTAAGTCTTCCGCTAGCTCATCTAAATAACCAACCGCCCCCTCCTTAATTCTAAAAGAAGCATTAAATTTATCATCACCGGCAACTAATTCCAAGTCTTCGCTCATTAATTTAGAAATTAAAAAGTCGAAGTGGTTGCGATAAGCAGAACGATTTTGTTCATATTCTGGATCCTCTGGGGTATTCTCATTATTAATCTCTAAAGCCATAACCGTTAAAATGTCCAAAAGATATTCACGACGGACTAAACCGCCATGTTCATTTAAAAGACTATGGACGGTCTGTTTTAGGGTCGCGATAGAATCACCTAGGACGTCAAGTTTCTTAATCTTCTTGATACTAGCGGATTCTATTTGTCGGACCCTTTCTCTAGTTAATTTATGAAGGCTGCCAATCTTTTCCAGAGTCTCCCCTTTATCTCCTTTCAAGCCAAAACGACGAGATAAAATATCTTTTTCTCTGTCCATTAACTCCGAGAATAAGGAATTGACAATATTAATAGCGTCAAGGCGAGCCAACTCTTCCGATTTCTCCTCCCTGATCATTTTTTCTAATAAATTTTCCATATAAAAAAATAGACTTATAAGCTTCTTAACAGTCTCGACTTTATCATATTATTTTATATTAGTCAATACTTTTATAATGACGATAAAAGGAGATGATTTGTTTGTATTCTTTTAAAAGAAATTGTTCTAATATAAGCGAAAATAATCCTAGGGCTAATATTTGACAAATTATCAGGATTTTACTCGCTTTTCCCTCTCCTTTCCAATGCTTAATAAATAAGAGATGCTGGTTAGTAAAGGACCAAGCGCGCACGCGGCGGCTTTTATCGGAACGGTTAATAACCCGAGGCAACCATCCTCGCCCCCGAGCGGATGCCGTCCGATCGTGATAGATAATCGCCTCAGGCACTAAAAGAGATTTCTCGCCCCGAACGTTGAGACGATAAGCTAAATCGCAATCTTCTTTATACATGAAAAAATTCTCATCAAAATAACAATTATTATCGGCTATTTTCTGAAGAGACCGGAGACGGAATAAGCCGGCGGCGCCCGACGGACCTAAGATTTTCCGCCTATCAAACTGCTTATTATCTATCTCCCCTTGACCGAGGTCACTAAACCGTAAGCCGGAACTAAGTATTATGCCGGCCGAATCGATAATCTTGGTTTTAGTATTGGCCGCAAAATCCCAGCGGCGTATCTTCGGACTGACCGACCCCAAAGACTCGTCTTTATCTAAAGCTGCACAAAGATGAAAAAGGGCGTCTTTTTCTAAAACTAAATCCGGATTAATTACTAAAAAGTACTCCGCCTGATAGCTGTCAGCTTGTCTAATTAAAATATTATAGGCTCTACTAAACCCTAAATTGCCGTCCGTACTCAAACGCTCTAAAAAGCCAGGATAAGTAATATTGAATTTTTCTAGCTCCTCTTGGTTCGCGGTGTTGTCATAATCACTATTATCAAAAACTAAGACCCGATAATCCGATTGATCAAGAAAATATAAAGACTCGTGCAGGCTTTTTAAAAAATCCGGCAAATATTTAGCGCTTGATTCATTGTAGGTTAAAAATCCAACAACGAGCTTCATAATAAATAAAGAGGGTTAGCAATAAATAATCTTAAATAATCATTTTATCGGCCATCTTTTCTTTAGCAAAATTCTGGGCCTTTAATAAACTATCAAAAGTCCCGGCATCAAGCCATTCACCCTTCACTTCCGCAACCGTCAAATCCCCCTTCTCTAAAAACCAATTATTAACGTCGGTGATTTCCAGTTCTCCGCGTTCACTGGCCTTCATTTGTTTAGCAACTTCAACTACCCGGTTATCATAAATATACAAGCCGGTGACCGCGTAATCGCTTAAATATTCCTGTGGTTTTTCCACAATCTGCTGAGCTTTTTTATGATCATCAAATTTTACTACCCCGAAGCGTTCCGGATCGCTAACTTTCTTAGCAAAGATTTTCGCCCCCTTCTTAAAACTTTTAATATCCTCGGTAAAATCATCTTCAAAAATATTATCACCTAAAATCATCACTACATCGTCATCGCCGATGAATTTTTCACCGATAATAAACGCCTGGGCCAAGCCTTCCGGCTTATCTTGGATTTCATAAGTAAACCGTACGCCGAACTCTTTCCCCGAGCCGAGCAAATTAAGATAATCGCCCGCTCTTTCCGGAGCGACAATAATCAAAATTTCCTTAATACCCGCTTTGATTAAAGTATTCAAAGGATAATAAATCATTGGTCGATGATAAATTGGTAAAAGCTGCTTGCTAGTAATCTTAGTTAAGGGGCGTAAACGAGTCCCTGACCCGCCCGACAAAATAATACCTCTCATAAATTAGGGATTTAAATATTCTTTTAAGGCGTCCTGAAAAGGGCGCAATTTTTTTATTTTAGAATTTTTCAAAACTGAAAATTTCGGACGACGGGCAGCGCGCAAAAGATTTTCACTCCGCAGCGATTTAATCGGGACAGCTATTTTTTTAAGATCAAATAGAATTTTGGCGCCGTCTAGCCAAGTAACTGGACCTTCGTTGATGAGATGATAAATACCGTAAGATGCTTCCAGTTCCCAGAGGCGTTTAGTCGCGGCTGCTAAATCAGGAGTATAAGTAAAACAGCTCAGCTCTTCGTTCACAACGGAAACTTCTTTTTTTTCGGCCGCTAAAGATAACATGATATCAAAAAAACTCGGCTTAGCTAAAGGGCTATCTCCTCTGGGACCGAATAATTTCGAAGTGCGGATTAAATAATAATTTAAGCCTTCTGACGCCAATTTCAAGATTTCACGTTCGCCGGCGAATTTACTTTCTCCGTATTTATTAATAGGGTTAGGAGTTTCATCCTCGGCGAACTCCCGTTTATGCTCCGTTCCATTAAAAACATAATCGGTCGAATAATGAATTAGAGTGGCCCCGATATGCAAAGCAAGCTCTGCTAAAAAGGCCGGCAAATCGCTATTTAAGCGATAAGCATTTTTATATTCTTCTTTATCCTCACATTTATCAACGGCATTATAAGCAATCGCGTTAATTATTAAAGCCGGTTTAAGCGCCTTAACCTGCTCGGCTAATAAAGGAAAGTCTAAAACATCTATATCCCCTCTATCCCAGGAAACCGTAGGAAAATCAGCGCCAAAGACCTTGGTTAATTGAGTCCCGAGATTGCCCTGGCCGCCTAGAATTAAAATAGTCATATAACCCTAGTATAGACACTATTTTCAAGATTGACAAACCGGCGCCGAAAATAAAATCGCCCCGGGAGGCGATTCTAAATTATTATTCAAGTATAAATTACTTTTCCCAGGCTTTCCCTTGCCGGACTATCAGCTCCGCCGCTCTTTCTGGTTCAGCCATTAATTCCTTGACGATTTTTTCCATGCGGGCGCCTTGAGAGCCTTTGACTAGGAGCACATCGCCAGCCTTGATTCTATTTTGTAAAAATTTGCCTGCCTCTTCCGGCCTGTCAAAATAAAAAATAAAATCATCTTCAAACTCAGCCTCCTTAGCTCCTCTGATAAAATCACGGGCTCTTTCTCCGACGGCAATTAAATATTTAATTCCACTACTGGCTGCTTTCTTGCCAACTAAACGATGCCCCTCCTCGGTATAAGCGCCAATTTCTAACATATCGCCTAAAACGGCATACTTATCCGCCGTTTCATCTGTTCTAACTTTCGATAATATTTCGAGAGCCGATAAACAAGCCTCTGGGGAAGAATTATAAGTATCGTCGATAATAAACGAATGTTTAATCCCGGCCAAAAGATTCATCCTTCCTTTAGGCAGAGTAAAGTCGCTCAGCGCGCGAGCAATATCAACCAGATTAAATTCAAATTGCAGGGCGACGGCAGCGGCGGCTAGCGCGGAATAAATGGCTGTTTCCGACATGGCGTTTTTCATGGTTACCGGAACAATGGATCCATTATAATTTAGCTTAAAACTTGCTCCGGATAAGTCATACCCCTCTTTGGTAAAATTATAAACCACATCCTGGGCTTGTAAATTAGCACCCGGCTTTAACCCGTACGTCAAAACTTTAGCAGTACTGATTGCCGCCATGTCTCGGCTATACTCATTATCAAAATTTACAATGGCTGTTCCTCGAGAATCAAGTTTTTCAATTAAGACTTGTTTTTCTTTTTTAATATTAACAACGCTGCCAAAGTATTCTAAGTGAGAATAACTAACTGATGTGACTAACCCAATATCCGGTCTAGCAATGCTAGTTAAATAATCCATATCGCCCGGCCTATCAATGCCCATTTCTAAAACCAAGATGCGCGGATAATTAGCGTCTTTAAATAAACAAAGAGACAGGGCGCGTAAAAATAAATTAACCCAACCCCACAAGCTCCGCCCTGGCGATTCGCGGCCAATAATCGTTAACGGCAAGCCGATTTCATTATTATAATTCTTGTAGCTGGTTCGCACCGCTACACGGTTTTTTAAGACCCAAAAAATTGCTTCTTTGGCACTAGTCTTCCCTATTGACCCGGTAATACCGACGATACGGGGCTTATATTTTTTAATAATCCTCCGAGCCAATATTTTTAAGATTAATTGTAGAAATTTCTTCATATATTTGCGCTCGGTTATTCACGAGTTTTAGGAATCTGTCGATACTTAATAATAAAATCAGCAATATCTCTCCATAAAGGAACCGCTGACCCCTCCGCATAGATGACGTCCTTAGGATTATCAACTTTGGTTAACATCACAAATTCCGGTTTTTCGATCGGCGCTACGCCAATAAAAGTATGGATATATTGTCCCGATAAATAGCCGCCGACACCGGCAATTTGTGCTGTGCCGGTTTTACCGCCGATATAATAACCGGGAATATAAGCCTTGCTGGAATGGCCTTTTTCAACAATATTAACTAACATCGCTAAAATCGTATCGGCTGTTTTTGCAGAAATAACTTGCCGGACTTGTTTAGGAGAAACTTCTTCGCGCCGACCATCGGGGTGAATAATAGTTTTAACGACATGCGGTTGCATAAGCACTCCTTTATTAGCGATTGCCTGATAAGACATAATCATCTGTAGCGGCGTCACAGCAATTCCTTGCCCGAAAGAAGCGGTCGCTGCGTCAATCTCTTTTACCTTTGACTTTAAAAGGTTATTGATATTGCCTGGACTTTCTGCTCCAAGTTCTATACCAGTCCTTTCGCCAAAACCAAAATTCTTAACATAATCAGCAAAGACTTTAACGCCTGCCTGGCGCATGGCAAAAATTGCTCCCGTATTTAGAGAATTTTCTAACACGGCGTTCATATCAACAACACCGTGTGCGCCCTTAGTAGCGAAATCGGAATTACGTATCGGCTTAGGCCAACCACTAATCATTATTTGTCCTTCGTCCTTATAGGTAGTTGCCGGAGAAACTTTTCCCTGATCAATCGCAATCGCCATCGTCACGACTTTAAAAACCGAACCAGGTTCATACTGATTAAAGATAGCCGGATTATTATAAAAAGCAATATCTTTAACATTGCGGTAATCATTAGGATCAAAATCCGGCACAGAACACATCGCAATAATGGAGCCAGTTTTCGGCTCAATAATAATAACACTGCCGCCGTCGGCCTCATGCTTATCAACAGCCGCTTTTAGCTTCTCGCAGGCTACAAATTCAATATTTCTATCGATAGTTAAAATTAAATCAACTCCATTTTCCGGTTTAACGTATTCTCTGTCATTAACGATAATTGTTCCGCCTTGCGCCGCTTTTTCTGATTTTAAATAACCATATTTTCCAAATAAATCGGCATTAAAAAACTCTTCCAGCCCATAACGACCTCTCTCTTCATTGTCAACATAGCTGACAAAACCTAAAAGATGCGCACCGATTTCTTTTTCTGGGTAATAGCGAGATTGCTGCAGTTCAAAACCAAAACCAGGCAAGACCAACTTTGCCTCTTGACCAGTCTTCCCTTTATAAACTACTTGGCCGTTTCTCATTTCTAAGTCAACCGCTTCAATCGGTGCTGTACTAGTCGAGGCGAGATAGGCAAATAATTTTAGCAGCTCTTCAATACTTAATTTCTTATTTAAAGACTCATAAGGGTCACCCGGCTTATCTAAACGTTTTAAATAAGCGCTCGTCTTTTCTTCCCGAGTACTGGTGGCTATTTCCTGGCTACCGCTGGCTAAAGAAATTTCTTGAAGCAAAAGCGGTTCGTCAAAATATTGATATAATTTATCAGCCGCTTCTGGCGGATTAATAATATCTTTAGGAACCACGTATAAATTAGCAAAGTCTTTATTAGTTGCTAAGGGATATAACTTTTCTTGGTTATTAATCGTCTCGCTCAAAAATATCCGACCCCGCTCTGATTTAAGCTGGCTATAGGCTTGATGCTGGGAAGAGGCCATAGCCGTATATAAATCAAATTGCTTTATCTGGATGGCAAATAGTTTATAAAGCAGCGCACCCGATAATAAAAAAACGACCGCCGCCACAAGACGGAAGCGGTTTTTATTCAATTGACCCTTATCAGGCCGGCATTTATTCTTTAAATCGCGCCACATAACTTAATTAGCATAATCTTACTTCTGACCGATAATCATCTTATTTACGAGCCACTACTGCTCCTGGAGCAACTAAATAATCAATTTCACTGATAGCAACCATGTTCAACTTCTCTGTTCTGGTATTAAGAGAATAATAAGATTGTAAATTATTAATCTTCTCCTCGTTATCAAGCTTTTCACTAGCTAAAAAACTAACTTCCGTTTTTAATTCCTTAAGAACAAAGCCTTTCACCGTTAAATCACTAACATTGATGAGATGAAAAACTCCCAAAGATACCACGAGAGCAATCAGTCCCATGTTCAGAAATTTCAAATTCAGTTTTTTCCCGGTTTTAACAGATTGATTTTTGGCTTGATAATAATTTATGACTTTGGTCATAAGAGGTTTATATTAATTTAAAAATTATCGAATTTTTTCGGCGGCTCGCAATTTAGCGCTGCGTGCCCGCGGATTAGCAACAATTTCTTCCTCTTGAGCGATTTGCGGGCGTTTCGTCAAAACCTTAACTGCCGGGTTGTCTTTTAAAAATCTTTTAACTATCCTATCTTCGCCGCTATGGAAAGAAACAACTACTAGCCGGCCGCCCGATTTAAGAAGGCTTAAGGCTTGCGGCAGAACTTCTCTTAGAACATTCAATTCTTCATTAGTTTCCATTCTCAGCGCTTGGAATATCTTAGTCGCCGGATTAATTTTGGAATAATGGCGGAAAGGAACGGCTTTTTCAACGACCGCTAATAAATCGGCCGTCGTCTCTAAACGTTTTTCGCGCCGACTGGCGACAATTGCTTTAGCAATTTGATAAGCGCGCCTTTCTTCGCCGTATTCCCGAAAAATCTCTGTCAGTTCCAGTAAATCATAGTTATTAACAATATCAGCGGTTGAACGTTGATTCTGGTGGCCGAACGCCATATCAAGCGGTCTCTCCCCTTTAAAGGAGAACCCCCTAGTCTCATCATCGAGCTGAGCTGAAGACAGGCCGAGATCAAAAACAATTCCGTCTGCTTTTCCTGGTAAATTCTGAGCGGCAATAGTGGTTAGATTTTTAAAGTTGTCATTAACTAAAACAATATTTGCTAGTTTCTGGTGGGCCATTTTCTGGCGAGCAT
This sequence comes from uncultured Gammaproteobacteria bacterium, assembly GCA_964587195.1. Taxonomy (GTDB): domain Bacteria; phylum Patescibacteriota; class Patescibacteriia; order Patescibacteriales; family UBA12465; genus UBA12465. Next base: position 22,026 of record CAZPKN010000009.1, read on the forward strand.
TATTGATAGCTAGTTCATCCAAGTCTATCCCTAATATTTTCTCGGTTGGACCGACAATTTCTGCTAAAGCAATCGTGTATCCCGCTCCGCCTAAAGTACAATCAATGTAGTGTCCGCCGGCCTGCGGCTTAAGATAGTCTAGAATTTCTGCCAACATGACCGGAACGTGCTGATAAACCATATTTAAATTCCTAAGTCGCCCAACTTTTCAGCAATCGCATTGCTATTCTTTTCATTTTCCGTTTTATATTTATTCCAAATATTTTCATCCCAAATTTCTAAATGATCATATAAGCCGGCGACAATAATCTTTTTTTTCAAGCTAGAGAAACGGCGCAAGTATTCAGGTAAGGTTATGCGCCCCTGATTATCAAACTCCACATCCATCGCTCCCGCCAACATGTGGCGACTGAAAGCGCGGGCTCCGGATTGGCTAATCGGTAAAGCGGCAAATTTTTTAGCAATCTTTTCAAACTGCTCTTTAGAATATAAAAATAAGCAGTTGTCTAAACCTTTAGTAACAACTGCCCCTTTTTTTAAAATCAAGCGAAATTTAGCCGGAATAGCTAAGCGCCCCTTGTCATCAAGATTGTGATTGTATTCACCAATAAACATAGCTAAAGTCCGCAAATAAATTTTATTAGAAGAGGGTAGCGATGGATGATTTTCACCACCTTTCCCCACAATTCACCTTACAAATTTAATTATACACCACTTAACCCCTAGGGTCAACACTTAACTTTTCATTAAAATAAGCCAAAAAATATTAAAAAAATCCACTTATCAACAAGTGGATTAATATTATTAAAATAATTTGCCAAAAATGTCTAAAAGTTTTCAACAGTTAACGCACAGGCTTACCAGCCCTTAAGGCCAGCTCGTATTCCTATTTTTTCAGCTTGGCGATGCCGATATTAGCTTCTCGATTATAAATAGGCGCGACAATATTATAGCCGGAAAAACTTTTAGAATCTGAGCTCGTCTGAGCTTTTGCTTTGTTCAGTCCTCCCAAAATAAGGTTAGCGCTAACTACTGGAATATTTAAAGCATAAGCTAAAGCGTTGGCCGTTAAAACGCCGATTCGCAAAGCAGTAAAACTATCCCCCTGATTAACAACAATAATTTTTTTTAGACGAGTCAAAATGAGCCCCTGGCTAACAAGTAACCTATCAATTGCCGGCAATAATTTTTCCGACTGGCGTCGCGGCGCACTAATTTTTTTTCTAACTAAAAAATTATCAGCCGAGCGCAAACCGATAGTTATCTCCGCCGCCTGGCTAGTATCGATAAATAGTTCTAAATCCTGACGACTTTTAGGGGCAGTTTTTTTTGTTAGCTTATTTTTCATAGAAAATAAATTCAATTAAAGATAGATTGATCGCTTAGAATCTTTTTAACATCAGTATAGCGTTTTATCTGAACCATTTTAGCGCGTAATTTAGCAGCGTCCCTTAACCCTTGAGCATACCAGACTAAATGCTTACGGAAATCAATAATGCCCCGTCCTCCCTTTTCTTGCTTTATAAGTTCAGCCTGCTCTAAAGCAATTTTAAATATTTTCTTGACTGATAAATTTATAACCCGATTATTTTTTATCTCTTTATAAAGCCAGGGGCGCCCTAAAACACCGCGCGCTAATCCCAACCCGTCAGCCTGGCTTTCTTTTAGGGCCTGATTGGCGTCCGCTAAATTATTAATTCCACCATTGGCTAAAATAACTCCCGAAAAATATCGGCGCGCTTCCTTGATCTTTTTCCAATCCGCTGGTCCGGCAAATCCCTGATTTAGAGTCCTCCCGTGTATCATCACTGCCGCGACTGGTAAGCCAGCGATGTTCTTTAAAAAATCACTTGCTTCAACATCGCCAGCCTTAGTTCTAATTTTAATGGAAACTGGCAGATTAGTATTAGCTAAAACCGCTTCTATAACTCGCCGCGAATTCGCCAGATTTTTCATCAGTCCTGACCCGGCGCCTTGTTTAATTATTTTTGGAACTGGGCAACCGAAGTTAATATCGATTCCATCAGGCTTGATATGATTAGAAATTATCCGCGTCGCCACAGCAAAATGCTCTGGTTTAGAGCCAAACAGTTGCACTACATAATAGCCCTCTTTTTTCCTATCAAATTTCAAAAGATCTAAAGTAGTATTTTTTCTAACTTGTCTATTATAAAACAGTGCCGTTGCTGAGGCCATTTCGCTATATAAAACATCAGCGCCATATTTTTTACAAATCTGACGAAAAGACGAGTCAGAAAAGCCAGCCATCGGCGCTAAAGCTAATATCGGTCGTCCGCGTTTTTTTAGTTTCTGCCAAAAATTACCAACCATAACCATTATTTAAGCCGGCTTATCTTGACTCCGGTATTAGAATCTTCAATCAAGTAACCCTTGTCTTTAAGAACTTCGCGCAAACGATCCGCTTCTTTAAAATTACGATCCAACCGCGCTTGCTGACGGATTGTTAGTATTTTTTGAAGATCTGTCGGTAAATCAGATATTTCTAAATTAGCTTCATCTAAGCCGACGGTTTCATCTAATTTTAAGCCCAAGACTCTATCAAAGTCTAAGACGGTTGCCCGCTTGTCGGCTGGCTTTAATTTTGATTTTAAAACCTGAGCTAAAACGGCCAGAGCCTGAGCGGTATTCAAATCTTTGTTGATAGCAGTTAAAAACTTTTCTTTGAAAGTCTTATCTATTTTGCCGATTTGCAGCCCAAGAGAATTAAATGATTTTTTCAAGTTCTTTAATCCTTCGTCAGCTCGGCGCAAACTATCCTCGCTGTATTCCATCGGCTTGCGATAGCTGCCTTGTAAAAAAGCAAAACGATAAGCGAGCGGGTCTATCCCTTTTTTTAAAACCGCCTTATCAAGAGTTAGAAAATTGCCGGCACTTTTTGCCATCTTCTTCCCGCCGGCGATATTTAGAAAAGCATTGTGTAGCCAGTAATTAAAAAATTTCTTCCCCGTCGCCGCTTCCGACTGAGCTATCTCATTAGTGTGGTGGACATTAATATGGTCGCTCCCGCCGCAATGAATATCCAGCTGTTTGCCTAAATATTTTAAGCTAATGGCTGAACACTCGATATGCCAACCGGGAAAACCGACTCCCCAAGGAGACGGCCACTCCATCTGACGCTTAGCGCCGGTTGGAGAAAATTTCCATAAGGCAAAATCAGTCGGATTCTTTTTTTCTTCATTCTTTTCAACGCGCGCACCCTCTCTTAACTTCTCTAAAGGCAAATGACTTAGTTTGTTATAGTCTTTTACTAAAGCCGTATCAAAATATAAGCCATCGCTGGTCCGATAAACAAAACCTTTTTTCTCTAAAGTTTTAATTAAAGCGATTTGCTCAGGAATATTATCAGTAACGCGGGCATATAAAGACGGGGTTATTATATTTAAGGCGGCTAAATCTTTCTTGAAGGCCTCTTCATAAAAACGGGCGATATCCCAAGCATCTTTTTTCTCTACCCTGGCCTGTCTTTCAAACTTATCTTCCCCCATATCGCCGTCGCCGACTAAATGGCCGACGTCGGTGATATTCATGACGTGTTTTACCTGGTATCCATTATAAACCAAAGCTCTCTTTAAAATATCAACGAAAAGATAGGCGCGCAGGTTGCCGAGATGAGCATAGTTATAGACTGTCGGCCCACAAGAATACAAACCGACGGTTTTTTTAAATAAAGACTTGAACTCTTCTTGACGACGAGTTAAAGTATTGTATAAAAATAGTTTTGACATAACTTATAATTAAATTACCGAGACTGGTTTTTGAAAAGATCTTAACTTTTCCAAGACAGACGAGGCTTTTTGACGCAAACCATTACCAAGATTGCGATTAGCGAGCTGGCCCTCTAAAGAAGTTATCAGTTTTTGAAAAATTTTCTCCTCTACTCCCTGGCTAGCTTGAGGATTTTTTAGGACCTCCATCAGATCGAGCAACTCCTGTTTGTCTAAAGAAATATAAAAAGCCGGCAAGTTTTTAACAGTTGATCTAACTAAGCGGCCATTCTCTAAGCGGGCGCCATATTTTAAATAAGCTCCACCTTTAGCCATTAAACGGCTCAGCTTTCCTTCTTTTTTTGAACTAGTTGATTCGCCTTTTTTAACCATTACCTCGTCAAACCCACACAGAACCTCTCCGCTAGTTTTATCAATCAGAACATTATCGATACCGTTATTATAGTCATCATAACTTGACGCCCGGGCAACGATAAAATCTTTTTTAAGAAACTTATTCAATAATAAAGTTAAAGACATTTCCGTCAAGTTCGGGTCTTTAGCTTCTTGTTGGCGCCGCCAAGTTTCCATATCTTCGGGTTTGTTTCCGTGAAAATCTCGACTAAAAGCGTCCTCTTGAATCGCTACCAAAGACGCATCTTTTTCAGCATCACGGCCAGCGAGCGAAATTTTTCCATCCTCATCTAAAAACCCCGGGAAGTAATCATTAACTTCCTTGGCCATTTCTTGTAAATCTTTTCTTAAGATATCAACGTAATCCTCAGGCGAAAAAGTTTTTTCTCTATCCTTTTCATTTCTCGTTTTAAAAGAAGACTCAAAACGAGACGGTTTCTTCTCAAAACGGCTTAAATCAATAATGTCTCCGGGCTTAAAGCCGGCTAAATATTCTATTCCCATACTTTTATCTAAATCTAACTGGCATCCTAACGGAACCATCATTTTCTGGAAGGCCGGAGGGATTGTCCTTAGAGATTACCAAATAACCGGACTCTAAATCAACTGGAATGGAAAAATCTAAAATTCCGCTGAAAAATACCGGGGCCTCGGTCATCCAATCGCCTTCGGCCATGGCATAGCTAGTCGCTAAAATATTTTCTTCGTTATCAACTAGCTTAATCGGCAAAGACGCCTCAAAAAACCATGTTCCAGAAATTTTCCCCTGAACTAAAAGGGGCGAAGTAATTAATTCGCCAGACTGAGGGCGACTGATTAAAAGATTAGCATAAACCGGCGCCGACTCAGGCTCATCTGCCTTTAGCTCTTCATTTGTCTGGGAACTGCTGGCGGCCTCATCCTCAATAACCACTGTTGAAGAAATGGTGTTCTTTTCTATTTTCGATAAAGAATTCTGATTATCGATGCGAGACTTAACCCTTAAGATAACCGCGCTTAAGATAATAATCAGAGCTACAATCAATAAAAAATGCTTTTTTTCCATATATTTATCGATTAAAAATATTCTTTTGGAGTAGTTGAAACCGCCCCAAGATAATTTCATTGTACCATATGACAGGGCTTTTGTCTTGATTTGTGCTATAATTGCCTATATTACAAATACGATTCTATGCTTGACCTACAAACTGAACAAGACTTTTTCTCGCTTGGCTATAATTTGATTGGCGGCGTCGACGAAGCCGGCCGTGGACCCTTGGCTGGACCAGTAGTAGCGGCTTGTGTAGTAGTTGATAAAAATTTTAAGATAGACAGCGAAGATCTGGCCTTGGTAGCTGATTCAAAAAAACTAAGCGCCAAAAAACGAGAGAAGCTCTTTAGCATTATCAAGAAAAAAGCTCTAGCGGTCGAAATCGGCCTAGCGGATAATACGGAAATAGATAAAATTAATATCCTGCAAGCCAGTTTTCTGGCCATGCGCCGAGCTATTAAAAAACTAAAAATTCAACCGGATTATGTCTTAGTTGATGGCAGCTTCCGCATTCCTAAGCTTGATAAGTCGCAAACGGCAATCATTGGCGGAGACGCCAAAGTCTTTTGTATCGCCGCCGCCTCTATTATCGCCAAAGTCAGCCGCGATTGGTTAATGGGTGAAATAGATAAAAAGTATCCGCAATATGAATTTATAAAACACAAAGGCTATGGGACAAAACGCCATCTAGAATTGATAGCCCAGCATGGTCCCTGCCCTTTGCACCGCTTTAGTTTCGCGCCTATTAAAAATTCGTTCAATAAATAAAAAAGCTCAGTCTAAGACCAAGCTTTATATAATTACGCTACCGACAATAAACTATCTATATATTGCGGCAGCGATTCAAAAATATTTTCTTCAGGAACATATGGCATCCAAGCAGCCTTTGGATGACATTTTGTAGCAATTGCTATGAAATTAACTCCGGCCTCTTTGGCCATTCGGTAATCAAAGTGGAAGCTATCGCCAACCAGTGTAATCTCTCTCTGATCAAAATCAAGCAAGAATTTTTCAAATACCCGAATATCAGGTTTTTTGATACCGTCTTCCCCTGTTTTGATATAATCAAAGACATCATGGGGGCAACCGATTTTTAATAGACCGTCAAAAAGTTTTTCTCTTGTCTTGTTGCTGACTACTGCCAATGCATAACCGATGTCCTTAAGGCTCCTGAGTTTATCGGCCAACGCGGCATTCGTACTGGTATTGATGTCTTTAAATACTTTCTTGGCCCGACTAATGATTGTTTCAATCTGAAGATTGCTCCAACCATACTCTTCGGCCATTTTAGGAATTAGACATGTCTCGAAATCTTCGCCAAAATTATCATAGATTAATTTATAATCTGGAAGCAGACCAACTCCTCTGATAATTTGACACCAGATAGAAATTACTTCATCAATTGGCTTGAGCAATGCTCCTGCTAAATTCACTACAATTAATGTTTTTTTCTGCATATTCCGGCCCTCCACTGCCGTTCTTTTTTGTTTTTTAAATTACTATATTTTGATTGATTATTTTATTATTTTCACTCAAAAAAATCAAGTCCTTTATTTTCTCCCTGCTCTAACCCTATCATTCTCTGTTAAAAGCTGCTTGCGTAAACGAATACTTTTAGGGGTCACTTCGAGATATTCATCCTCATTCATAATACTTAAACCTCTTTCTAAATCAAGATCCCAGGGAGGAGTTAAGGTAATGGCCTCATCTGAACCGGAAGCACGGACATTGGTGAGTTTCTTGCCTTTAATCGGATTAACCGCTAAATCATTTCCCTTGGCAACATTACCAATAACCATTCCCTCATAAACATCAATATTTGGCTTAACATACAGAACTCCTCTATCTTGTAAATTCCAGAGCGAAAAAGCCAGTGCTTTACCGGTAACCATAGACACCATGGAGCCAAGGGCGCTTCTTTCGATATCGCCGACCCAAGGCTTGAAGCCGATAAAATGTGAACACAAAATACCTTCACCTTTTGTATCGACAATAAATTCGCTGCGGTATCCTAAAATACCACGGGTAGGGATATTAAAAATAATTCTAGTCTGACCATTCTGATTTTTCAGATCTATCATCTGGCCGCGACGACGAGACATTTTTTCAATTACTACGCCGGCACAATTTTCTGGAATATCGATGGTTATTTCTTCAAATGGTTCTAATTTTTGACCATCTTCTTCCTTAATAATAACTTGAGGCTGAGAAACCTGAACCTCATAACCTTCACGGCGCATATTTTCCAAGAGCACAGCGATGTGCAACTCACCACGTCCAAAAACTTTATAAAAATTAGTGTCGGTAAAATCAATTTTTAAGCCGACGTTGACTTCCAGTTCTTTTTCTAAACGTTCTTTGATTTGGCGATTAGTAACAAACTTCCCTTCTTTGCCAGCGAAAGGCGAATTGTTAACTAAAAAATTTAAAGAAATGGTTGGCTCGTCAATAGAAATTGCCGGTAGCGGCGCTTGATCGGCTTTTTCAGAAATAGTTTCCCCAATATAAATATCCGACAAGCCAGCAATTAAAACAATATCTCCGGCGACCGCCTCATTTATTTCTTGGCGAGACAATCCTTTAAAGGTAAAGAGCTTGGTAATTTTTCCAGAACGGGTAGCTCCACTTAGATTCTCCACAAAAACATTCTGGCCGGATTTGATTTTGCCCTGATAAATACGAGCAACCGCACAACGACCTAAAAAATTATCATAAGCTAAATTGAAAGGCTGTGCCGCCAGAGGTTGGCTCAACATCTCCGCTGTGGCAGCCGGTTTTACGTGACTAATGATTAAATCAAGGAGCGGATTAAGATTGTCAGCCAGATTATCAACGACTAGTCCTGCCCTACCTTGTTTGCTAATGGCATAAATAACCGGGAAATCCAATTGCTCATCACTAGCTCCTAAATCAAGAAATAATTCATAAACCATTTCTGAAACGTCGGCCGGACGGGCCGCTGGCTTATCAACTTTATTAATAACCACAATAGGCTTAAGACCTAGCTCTAAAGATTTTTTTAAAACAAATTTTGTTTGCGGCATGGGCCCCTCTTGAGCATCAACTACTAGCAAGACAGAGTCAATGGAACGCAAAACGCGCTCGACTTCTGAACTAAAATCAGCGTGACCCGGAGTATCAACAATATTAATCTTTGTGTCTTTATAAAAAAGACTGCAGTTCTTGGCATAAATAGTAATGCCCCTTTCCTGTTCTAAGGAGTTACTATCCATGCTAATATTTTCTTCAACCATGCCAGCCTGCTTTAATAAAGAATCAGTCAAGGTAGTCTTGCCATGGTCAACGTGGGCAATGATGGCGATATTGCGTATATCCATATTATATTAATACTGGCCTGCTCCAGTTTTGATAAATAAATTAATTAGGTTTTTAGGCAAACTAAAACGCGACGTCCAGTCGCGTTTCGCGAGCCAATAACCATCTAAATATACAATAAATACTAACTAATGTCAATACAAGTTACCTGGGTCTAAAATTTACGCTTTTTTTCCTCTCCCGTCGCCATATCTTTGATTTTATATTCTCCCTTATCAATCTCTTCTTCGCCAATAATAATTACCTTATTAATTTGTTTTTTATTGGCAAAATCTAAAGCCTTGCCAACCTTTTGCTCCTCTAAACCGGTTAAAACATTAAAACCTCGACTGCGCCACTCCTTGGCTAACTTAATGACAACTGTTTCTAAATTCGCATCCAATAAGGGTAAGTAATATTTTTCTTCAAGCGACAACTTTATATTATCTAGTAGGCCCCAACTTTCCAAAAATAGTTTAAAAGTTTCATCGCCGGGAGCAAAACCGACCGCCGGGAAGTTTTTTTCACCAAAGATCTCCGCTAAACCATTATATCTTCCGCCGCCAAACATCGCTCTATTATTTTCCGGATTATTATCCAGCACCTCAAAAACCATGCCGTCATAATAATCAAAGCCACGGATAATCGACGGCCTAAATTCAATTAAATCACCATAACCTAAATCGTCCAGGCTTTCTAAGATACGAGCGGTCGCGAGTAAACCGGGATTAGTTTTTAAAACGGGGAGTTCTTGGGTTATCTCGGTTAAACTCGTACTTTCCATAAACTTCTCTAAAATCTCGATGGCTTCATTTTCTAAACCGATGTCTTTCAAGCGCCTGGCTATTTCCGTCTTGTCCAGTTTATTCCATTTATCAAGCGTTCGGATAACGGCCGTTTTAGTCTCGGGGCTTAGTTCGTTAGTCCCACTCAGGTCTAAGACTGCGTCGACTAACTGGCGGTTACTGATAGCGACGGTAAAAGAACCTTGAGGCGGATCAAATTCTAAAACTAAATCTATCGCCAGTTGCAGGACTTCTAAATCAGCGAGCAACGATTCGCTCCCAAAGATATCGCAATTAAGTTGCCAAAACTCCCGATTGCGGCCGCGTTGCGGTTTTTCATTGCGCATGAAATTGGCAATTGAAAAATATTTTATCGGCTTAGGCAGAGAGGCGTATGTTTTGGTAAGCATACGAACAACTGACGGTGTCATCTCTGGACGGATAGATAATTCCCTTCCTCCTAAATCCTGAAAAGTCACTAATTCTTTGCCGCCAATATCCTCGCCGGATTTAGCACGATAAATTTCCGCGCTTTCAACTAAAGGCGTCAGATATTCTTCAAAGCCGTAGCGGAGGCAAACTTTTCGCCAGGTATCAAAAATATATTTCCGGACAGCAAACTCCTCCGGAAGCCAATCTTGAGTGCCTTTAGGTTCTTGATTTGATAAAGCGTTTTTCATATCTATAATCTTACTATTTCTCTTTTTATTTGGCAAATAATAAACCAACTCTGTACTTATCAACAGTGAAACCTAAAAATTTAAAAATACTTTAGAAATACTTTAGGCCGGATTAGCTATGATATGGTTATTAATAAACTAATTTAAAAAATCTATGAAGATTCTTATTATCGATGACGAAGCGGCGATTGTCGAATTTCTCAAACAAGGCTTGGAAAGCCATCTATTTTCCGTAGAAAGCGCGTCTGATGGCGAACGCGGGTCATTTCTAGCGAGAACGAGCCATTATGATTTAATAATCTTGGACTATTCTCTGCCCAAAATGAACGGAGCAGAAGTTTTAAAAGAAATTAGAAATGAAAACAAACAAGTTCCGATTATCATGCTCACCGTTAAATCAGAAATAAAGGACAAACAAGAAATATTCAATCTCGGAGTAGATGATTACCTAACCAAACCATTTCTCTTCGATGAACTCTTGCTACGCATCAAAGCTATTTTGCGTCGTCCGCCTAAAATCACGCCCGGCTGGACACGCATTGATAATCTTACTTTCAGCGCCGCCGCCAAAACAGTTAAACGGGGCGGACGAGAAATATACCTAACGAGACGAGAATTTTCTTTGTTGGATTTGTTTCTCAGAAATCGCGGCGCCATAGTTTCCCGCCAACAAATTCTAGAAAGCGTCTGGGATTACAACGCTGATCCTTTTTCTAATTCGGTCGAATCCCATATCGCCAGCCTGCGCCGCAAGTTAAATAAAAATAAAAATCGCAATTTGATTCATACCTTTAACGGCCGCGGTTATAAATTGGCGCTTAACAAGCTTGGCTAGACAATTTATTCTGTCCGCTATTAATTGCTGTTAAAAAACAGAAGAGTTATAATATAAAGAGGTAATAACTTTAAATTTAACCCTATGCGCCTTAAAAAAATCATGCCCCTTATTCTACTGACGGTCCTACTCCTTCCTTTATCTGCCGGAGCTTTTTGGCCGTGGAATAAAAAGGCAGTTGAACAAAAAACGCCAGTGGCCGTTGAATCAGGTTTAAGCGAATCCGCCCAAGCGGTGGCTGACGCTAAATATCGCTTATTTGAAAACGGCTTTGAAAAAAAAGATATCGAAGCAGTTATCGCTAATCGAGATAGTTTTTGGTTCACCTTAGACGAACTTGTCTATCTCTCTAATAAAGAGAGCGCTACCGCTAAAAACCCGCTGCTAAAAAATTTGGTACTCAGTTCTGAAAATGGCGCTTTAAAAGTTTCCGCCGAGTTCCAAAGAGTAATTAAGGGAAAGCTCTCTTTCGTTCTCAAACCAAAAACAGTTGGCGCCCGTTTATATACCGAAATTGAAAAAGCCAGATTATATGGGATACCTATTCCCTCTACTTGGATTAGCCGGTCTTTCAACCGGGAATTAGATAGCTACCTGAATTTTCTCTATCAAGACGAGCGCTACCAGGGGGTAGATATTAATATCGATAATGAGATGGTCAAGATTAACCTAAGCTTTAATTAAACATTTATAAATTATCCGATAAATTTACGCCCCTTAAGTTTTTCCGGTAAATACTCCTGCTCGCTATCGTCTTCCAAGGGCGTATATTTATAACCTTTCCCATAATCTAAATTCTTCATCAGTTTCGTCGGCGCATTGCGCAGATGGAGAGGAACCGGCAAATTGCCGGTTTTTTCGACTTCGGCACGAGCCTGATTGTAGGCCATATAGGCGGCAATATTCTTAGGAGATTTAGCCAGGTAAATAACACAGTGCGCTAAATTAACACCGCATTCCGGAAGACCGGTATTCTTGCAGGCGTCATAAGTAGCTGAGGCAAGCATCAAGGCGCTGTTGTTTGCCAAACCAATGTCTTCACTGGCAAAACGGATTAGGCGGCGAGCAATATAGAGCGGATCTTCACCGGCCTCTATCATGCGCACTAAGTAATAAACAGCGGCATCGGCGTTAGAGCCGCGCATCGATTTATGAAGAGCGGAAATGAGGTTATAGTGCTCTTCACCATTTTTGTCATATAGTAGCCCCGGCTTATTAACGATGTCTTTTATCAACTGCAGGCTGATTACCTCGCCTGAAGCAACCGCTTCGGCCGCACTCTCTAAAATTCCTAATGACTTGCGAGCATCGCCATTCGCTAGACGGGCAATCAGAGCAATCACTTCTTTCGTTAATTTAATTTTCAGTTCCTTGGCAGCGCGCTTAATGATAATTCCTAAATCATCCGGAGCCAGCGCCTCTAAAACAATAACTTTTAATCTAGATAACAAAGCGCCATTAACAGCGAAGCTAGGGTTCTCGGTCGTGGCGCCAATCAGCGTTATCGTCCCATTTTCAACTTGCGGTAAAAGAGCGTCTTGCTGGGCTTTATTCCAACGATGGATTTCATCAATAAACAAAATCGTCTTTACTCCCAAGCGCTTGCTTTCTTTGGCTCTATCAACAATTACTTTTAAATCCTTAACCCCACTGGAGGTCGCGCTTAGTTCATAAAACTCGGCTTTAGTTTCTTTGGCAATAATAAAAGCCAAAGTCGTTTTCCCGCTTCCAGGCGGCCCCCAAAAAATCAAAGATGGCACCCGATCCTGTTTGATAGATTGAGCAAGCCAAGTATTTACTCCGATAATTTTTTCCTGGCCAACAAACTCCGCCAAAGTCTTGGGACGGAAATAGGCAGCCAAAGGCAGGTCTTTTAACATAATAATTAATTATACCAATAAAAATTACTTTTTTCCAGAAACTCTTTAACGACATCTTGCTCTGGTTTTTATGGTGTGCTAAGATTATAAATACCTATACCCCAGGTATAGGTAATAATAACTAATCAAGTTAATATAAATTTATGGACAAAAGCAAACAAAGCATCGTGGTCGCTTTTAAAAAAGCGCGCAGCCTGACTGAAAAACTGGTTAGCATGACGGAAAACAGTGATTATTGCGTTGACATTATGCAGCAGAATCTCGCTGTGATCGGCCTGCTCCGCTCGGCCCACCAGCAGCTAATGGCCAACCATCTTAAAACTTGCTTCAAAAATGCCATGGCGTCAAAAAATGAAACTATAAAAAAGAAAATGGTCGAAGAAATCTTGACCGTTAATCGTTTGGCGGGCAAATAAAAAAACGTTTATCCTATTCTCATTTAATCAAATAAATAACTATGTCATATGACTGGAAAGTTAACCATTTTTATCGACGGCCTGCACTGTGCCGCCTGTGAAATATTAACCGAAGATGCTTTAAAAAAAGTTCCCTCAATTACCGCCGCTAAAGTTGACCGTCACACCGGACAAGCTGACTTATCTTATCAAACAACCCCGCCTGATTTAGTAGAAATTGCCCGTGAACTAGAAGCAATTGGCTATAAACTCAACCAAAATAAGAATAAAAAAATAAATCAAAAAGATACTCCTATCAATCAAAGCAATAATGATATTGCCTGCGCATCCCCCAGTGCGCCTCCCGGTACTAAGAGTCGTTATGCCCTACCGCTAACGATTATCGCGTTAATCATCGCTTATTGGTTAATTAATAATACGCCGATGTTTGATTTAAGTGCCTTAATCGGAACGGGGGATTTTTCTCTGCCTCTGGCTTTAATTATCGGGCTAGTCGCCGGCGTCTCAACTTGCCTCGCTTTGACTGGCGGACTAGCGCTTGGTCTGGCTGTAAGCTATGCCAACGCCCATCCTCAAGCCAGCCGATTCGCTCGCTTCAAGCCCCAGCTTCTTTTCAATCTAGGAAGAATAATCGGCTTTTTCTTGCTAGGCGGGCTGCTCGGATTAATCGGGACGACCTTCAAGCTTTCCCCGATTATAAATAGCCTATTAGTTATATTTGTCGGAATAGTAATTTTGTTTTTAGGACTCAAATTATTAAACATTTCTCCAGTTCTGAATAATTTTGGCTTTAATCTTCCTAAAAAATTCAGCCGACTAGCTAAAACAAATAACGCTCTGCTCCTGGGCGCACTAACTTTTTTCATTCCTTGCGGTTTCACGCAGGCTGTGCAAATTTATGCAATCGGAACCGGTGATTTTCTGAGAGGCGGCTTGACCATGGCTCTCTTTGCGATCGGAACAGCTCCCGGACTGCTCGGACTAGGCGGCTTGGCCGCTCTTTGGAAAAATCCTCAAGCACTCCAGAATAACCCCAAAAAATCTGGCGGGCAGAATCAAACTTTTTTAAGAATCGCTGGGGCTATTATCATAATCTTTGCCTTAATGAATCTTAATAATGGCTTGCGCCTCTTTATTATTTCTAACACCGGTCCATTGTCAACTCCTTCATCTGGTACAAACCAAAGCGTCGCTTCAACTGACGATGTCCAAATAATCCGCATGGTCGAGCATAACCGCGGCTATACTCCTAACCGCTTCACAGTGGTAAAAAATGTGCCGGTGCGCTGGGTTATTGACGCCCAGGCTCCTTATTCCTGTGCCAGCGCTTTGATAGTTCCTTCTTTAAAAATCCAGCGCCAACTTAAACCAGGAGAAAATATTATCGAATTTACTCCCACTAAAACCGGCCCTATCCCCTTCTCCTGCTCTATGGGCATGTATACTGGATCATTTACGGTAATCGATAATAATTAACTAGCGGCATAAGCCATTTAAATATATGAACAATTTTAAAGTCAGCGTTAAAGGAATGCACTGCGCATCTTGCGCTAAAATAATCGAACGAGAGTTACTGAAAGATAAAAATATTGTTTCCGTTTCCATAAATCCAGTCAGCGAGGAAGCGGAAATTGGCAGCCGAGAAGCATTCAATTATGAGGTGGCTAATAAGCGGTTAGAAAAACTGGGGTACCAATTAATCACCCCTGAAAATATTGCTAGCGCCACAAATTTGGGAAATACTCTGGCACAACGTAAAGCTGAAAAGAAAGAAGAATTAAAAGCGCGCCAAAATAAGCTGAAGGTTACCATCCCGCTGATGGCCGCTATTTTAATAGCGGTTTTTTGGGAAATGGCTGCAGGCTATTTCAATCTTTCGCCCGCCAGGCTCATTCCGGCAACAATTTTAATGCCGATAATTTTTATAAGCGCTACTTTAATAATTTTCTGGTTAGGGCGGGATTTTTTGGCTGCAGCCGGCCGCTTTTTCTTGACCGGCAAGGCCAACATGGATACTTTAATAGGAATAGGAACCGGGACCGCCTATTTTTATTCCACCTTAATTTATCTTTTCCCGATTATCACGCAGAGTTTAAATCTCCCCCCCGTCTATTTTTTTGATGTAACTATCGTGGTTATTACTCTGGTCTACCTCGGTAAGTATTTAGAAAGCAAAGCTAAGTTGCGCACTAATGAAACTTTAGAAAAACTATTATCTCTTCAAACTAAAACCGCTCTAGTAGAAAAACATGGGCAAGAAATAGAGATTCCCTTAGCCGGACTACGAGTCGGCGATATCACGATTGTTAAACCAGGAGCAAAGATTCCGGCCGACGGCGAAGTTATTGGCGGCCAATCGGCGGTCGATGAAGCTTTAATCAGCGGCGAATCATTGCCGGTGGATAAACAGAGCGGCGACCGAGTTATTGGTTCGACCATTAATAAACAAGGGGTCTTAAAAGTTAGAGTGGAAAAAATTGGCGCCGATACCGTCTTAGCTGCAATTATCCATTCGGTTGAAAAAGCACAGAATTCCAAAGCGCCTATCCAAAAGATAGCCGACCAAGTATCGGGAATATTCGTGCCTATTGTTCTTGCTCTCGCCTTGATAACTCTGCTCACTTGGCTTATTATCGGTTCTCGTTATCTCGGCTGGAGTGAAGCGGTCAGTTTAGGAATTACTTGTTTTGTGAGCGTGCTGGCTATCGCTTGCCCATGCGCTCTTGGTCTAGCTACTCCAACCGGCATTATGGTCGGGCTAGGATTAGCCAGCCAAAACGGCTTATTAATTAAAAATGCCGCTAGCTTAGAAAGATTCGGACAGACCAGAATAATCGCTTTTGATAAGACAGGGACAATTACCGCTGGTGAACCCGCCGTAACCGATATTATTCCGTTATCAGCTGACCGCCCGACCATCATATCGCTAGCTGCAACTCTAGAAAAAAATTCTGAACATCCTTTAGCACTGGCTATTACAAAGATTGCTGGTGAGGAAAAAATTAATATTACCCAAATAGAAAATTTCTCCTCTCTGCCTGGTCAAGGCGTACAAGCAGAAATTAATAAAATCTCATATTGGCTCGGCAATATTAAACTAGCCAGAGAACATCAGGCGGTTTGGCCAGATAAAGATATAAAAGTCCTCGAAAAGCAAGGCAAGACAATTATGATTCTCGGCAGTAGCCGAGAAGCACTAGGAATAATCGCTGTTGCCGATCAAATAAAAACCGGCGCTAAACAAGCCATTGCCAATCTTAAGGAGCTAGGAATAAAAACAGTGATGATTACCGGCGATAGGCCGGAAACTGCTGAATATATTGCTGCCCAAGCCGGGATTGATACGGTCTGGGCCGAAGTCTCTCCCGATGAAAAAGCGGCCAGAATTAATACCTTAAAATCAGAAGGCGTAACCGCTATGTTAGGTGACGGAGTAAACGACGCCGTTGCCTTAACCAGTGCCGATGTCGGCATAGCGATGTCTAATGGTTCAGATATCGCTATTGAATCAGCCGACATTACTATTCTCAACGGCGACCTTAGCAAAGTAGCGACAGCCCTGAAGATTTCCCGCTTAACCATGCGCAAGATAAAACAAAATTTGTTCTGGGCCTTCTTCTATAACATTATCGCCCTGCCTATCGCCGCTGGATTGCTATACCCGATTAACGGCTGGCTGCTTAGCCCGATTATAGCGGCCGGCGCTATGTCATTTTCTTCTCTCAGTATTATATTTAATACTCTACTAATGCGCCGAGTCAAAATCTAGTTCAAGCAAAAAAATAAAAGCGCTCCCAGTTCGGAGCGCTTTTTGTAATTAAATTTTAATTTTAACGGTTAAGCTGCCAGATAAAGTAATTTAAAATTCCCGCAAAGCTCACCCAGGCGATGTATGGGATATATAAATAGGCAGCCGGTTTTTTAATCTGGTAGAAATAATAAGCATTAACGATAATCATTGACAGTAAGGAAATAAGCGCCCAGAAAGCTAAGGACGGCATCTTAATATAGAAAAAAAGGAATGACCAATAGAGATTAAGAAACAGTTGAGCACAAAAACTAAGGATTGCCTGGCGGCGATAACGGCTTTCTTTGCCGGCGACGAGCGTCATAAAAAGTGCTGCACCCATCAAGAGATATAGAACAGTCCAAACTGGTCCGAATAGCCAATTAGGCGGATTAAAAGACGGTTTGTTTAAAAGTGGGTACCAATCGTTAATGCTAGAAGCTGTCAACCAAGAGCCCAGGCTACCAACTAGCAGAGGGACTACTAAGCAGATTGCCAAAAGCCCAATTTTCTTTAGTTTGTTGTTCATATAAAATAGTAAAAAATTCTCTAATCTAATAATAGCATTTTAAAGCCAATAAAAAAAGACGGTTTAATTAAACCGCCTTTTTGAGAATATTTTATCTACTAAGTCCGTGCTGTCCGCCGAATCCCCGGCCCATCTTTTCTATACCAAGTTCTGTCATAATCTGATCAGCTGCTTGGCGTAAGCGATGAGCTTCGACAAACTTTGAGAAATTATCCGCCGTAATCTTATCTAACATCGGGCAATCCTCTCCAACCGCCGCTACCCAGGCGCTATAATCGCCGGCATTAATAGCCGCTTCAATGGCCCCTTGCTTAACCTTCATCTCAGCGGCAAATTCTGTACGCTTTGCCTCAAAAGCAGCTTTATCTTCTTCGGTCATTTCCTTCTTTAGAAATGATTTTTCTGCTCCGACGGCCATCATTCTCCCCTGCCCACGTCCATCCTGCGTATTGCCAGCTTTAAAGTTCTTTCCGGACACATTCTCTGTCTGCGCGGCTTGAGAAAATTGATTTAAGCCGATTATCAGCGCCGCCATAGCAATAGCCGTTAATCCGTAAAATAATCCTTTTTGATTTTTCATAAGCGTATTGTTAATTTTAATTATTTATTAGTTTATCAGCTTGCGGCGAGATCTCAGGCCGCCAACGCTAACTAATACGCTCTAAAAATAATTTTCTTCAGCCGATTAATAACGTGGCATCGGAATTGGCGCTGGGGCTTCATTTAAAAAACCATTTTCTGGTATAATTATTCTCATTTTTCTCGGCCTAGGACGTTTTTCCAAATCCTGAAAAAAACCGCGACCAGGAGGACCAGGCATAAGAATCTTTTCAACCACAAACTCATTATCGCTTGATAATCTGCCAATTAATCGAATTGGCTGCTTTGATAACAAGCCGCCGTTAACTCCGTCTACAGAATTTAAAGAAATTTTCCATTCTTTAAGCTCTCTATCTAATAATATAAGCGAACTATCTTCACCCCGCCCAATGATAATTCCGGCTAAACGCCCTTCCTCTGGCTGAGACCAAAAATCGATTTGTGGGTTAAAGATATGGCTATAAAAGGGCGCTCGACGACCTAAGGTATCATCAATTTTTTGACCAAGCCCGATTGAGAAAAAAGCGATCCCTAAAATAATGCTAAAAATTATCGAGGCAACAACTAGAAGCCAAGCGGGATAACGATAACCTTTTGGAGTATGTTTAAGATTATAATAAACGATGAAAATAAACAGTCCGAGAAATAGCAGCCAAAAATATGGAGCAGTCAGAAAGAAAAATTCCCAGAAACTTTTATCAGTATGATAGTAAAAGTTCCAATCATTGAACTTAACCAGATAAATCGTCACGGAAACGGCGACTGCGCCCATTAATAAAGCTAAGGAACCAGCAATATAAACAATATAGTTTTTTAATAGAAACTGCCAACGAGGCTTAGGCGATAACTTGTCTTCTTTAATCTTCTCTAGCAGGCGTCCGGCGAAACTGCCCCAACTTGATTCATGCTTATTATTTAAAGAAGCGTCTGATTTTTTTTCTTCGTTCATATATTTAAAGATTAATTTTCTTCTGGCTGGCGATGAAGCGAAATTCATGCTTTGCTTTATTCATTAACGAAGCAACCGTCCCTAATGGCTTCTTTAAAATATCGGAAATTTCCTGATAGCTCTTCTCTTCTAAAAATTTTAGGACTATCAATTCTCGCAGTCGACCGCTCATTTCTCCCAGAATCAGGCTGATATTTTTTTCTAATATCTTGTTATCTATTCCGCCCTTAATGTCAATCTCCGCTGCCAAGCTATTAGCTAATCCGTCATCAATAGCGACCTGGTAGCCCTCAGGCCTAGCCTTGAGTTTTCGATGGCGGCTAATGACTTGATTATGGGCAATTCTGTATATCCAGGAAGAAAATTTTAAACTACTGTCAAAATCGTTAAGATTCAAGTAGACTTTAATGAATATTTCTTGTAGAACATCCTCTAAATCATCATTATCAATATTGGTTAACCTTTTGATATATGCTCCAAGTTTCGGCCTATAGCGTTCTATTAAAAAAGCAAAATCATCCGCTTTAACCAAGCTTAAAGAAACCAGTTCCGCATCGGAACAGTCGGATAACTCTGTTTTGTTTATGGCAGATAAGGTCATTATTGATATTATAAAACGCCTAGGAGCAATTGCCAACTTCACTATCTCTAATACGCAAGAATAGACAAAACTTGTCTAATCATTATTTTATTGCTAATATATTAACTTGTTCAAGATTAATTAGTCTAATATTATGAAAAAAGTTATTTCTATTTATGGCCTCGCTGCTGCCGGAAAAACTACTCAAGCCGATTTACTAGCGAAAAAATACGGTTTCTATCAGTTCGGAATGGGCGAGCGTTTGCGCGCTGAAATTAATTCCGGCTCAGAATTGGGTCAAAAAATTGCTGATACAGTTGCTAGTGGCTTATTGGTTTCTGATGAATTAATTGTTGGCGTTTTACAAAATGTCCAAAAACCCGCTCAAGAAACGGGTATCATTTTTGATGGCTTCCCGCGCATGGTTCCGCAAGCCGAATTACTTGATAAAATTATGGCTGAAGTCGGCCTAGAAGTAGAATTATTTATTCTCTTAGACATTACTAGCGAAGAAGCAGAAAAAAGAATCGCCGCACGCGCCGTTGCGACCGGCCGGTCTGATGATCAGGATAAAGCCGTTGTTAGTAATCGCTTGGAAGTTTTTCGCCAAGAATCAGAACCATTAATCGCCCGTTATGAAGCAGCGGGTAAGCTTATCCGCATCGACGGGAGCCAAACTATTGAAGCGGTGTTTAAGGAAATAGAAAAGCACTTAAACTAAAATAGATTTATAAAATACGAGCCGTTTAGCTCGTATTTTTTTATAATCAAAAACCGGTCTTAATAATTATTTCATCGCCAGAATATTCTCCTGCTCTGTCTTTAACTCTTGTAAAGTTTTCCGGTTAAATTTCTTATTGCGCAAAATATGGCCCATCCAGTGTCCGCCGAGATAATGTGGCATCATGACAAAATTAGCGCCGTTTTTATATAACTCCTGAGAATCATTAAAACGATAGGCATTAGCAATAATTAAAACTTTAGCATTTATTTTATGGACAAATTTAATAAGATTTATCTGATCATCAACGGCCGGGATAGTCATTATTATTATTTTTGTGTTAGCAATCGGCAGGCTTTCTAAAAATTCAATATCAGCAATATCGCCAAAGTAAAAAGGGGTTTTAGTTTTTTCTAAAGATTTAACAACGCCTGGATCAAAATCAATCACGGCGAATTTGGTTTTTAAATCACTAAGCGACTCGGCAATTTTTGTTCCCATGCGATGGTAGCCGATTAGCCAAGCATCGTAAGTCTTAATTATTTTATTAACCTGGCGATATTTGTCTGGTCCAAAATAACGGAAAAACGGCAACAGGCGGCGATATAGCTGTTCGCT
>CAZPKN010000010.1:0-35437 GCA_964587195.1 uncultured Gammaproteobacteria bacterium
ATGATAGTACTCCCGGCCGGTGCTGCTAATAATCTTTTTAACTGATCTAATGTTAAAAATTTTATCTCCTTGTCGCTTTTATCTTTGGCTAATTTAACTTTTGAGGGTGGCAGGGAAGCAATGTCTTTTTCGACAAAGAATTCTAATAACGATCGCAGAGCAATAAGGTAATAGTTTTGAGTAGTTTTCTTTAAAGTTTTTTTAGTTCTTAGATCAATATGACGCGATAGATAAACCTTATACTGCCAGACATGCTCCGGGGTTAATTTTGCCGGGGTCAGGGAAGAGTTACTAGTGTCCTTAAGCCACACAAAGAATTTTCTCAAAAAACGAGTATAGTTTTCCTGGGTTTTGGATGATAAACCTTTTTCAATTTCACAATAGTCCAGGAAGTCTATTAAATATTTAATTATTTCTTTATTTTTATCCATGTTATTAATTATACCATAAAAGGAAACGATAGGGGAGATGAAAAAAGCCTTATTTTACTGGGTTTTGCTATATACAATACTTCGCATAATGTATATTAATACACATAATATACAAGAAAAATAAAGGGACCCAAGATTACTCTTTAATCCCCTCAATCTAATAATACCTAACTAATAAGCAGTCCCATCACATTAATACTCGGCTGAAACATTAAAATTATTTTAAGAATAATTAAAAAAATTCCTATTACCACGGCACAGAATACCAGGACCGCTAAAGAAAAAAATATTTTAAAAGCACTCTCCATATAGTTATCATTTAGTTAATGAATATCTTATCGCCGTAGCGCAAGTCAATATATTTAGTCTTACTAAAATTATCCTTTATTTTTTCCTTTTTGACAAGAATTAACCGCTCCAGCTGAGCGACGGCCTCGTTTTTAATATTGAAATAGACCTCTGGGCCGTCCTTGAATTTCACTTTAACCGTATTTAGTTCTACATCAATTATATACTTCTCGGCTTGAACCTCTTGACTATTTCTCAAATAATCAGCCAAATTAAAAATAAACTCTAAATAGGCATCAGGCAAGACTATTTTCCCAGCCGCTGTTATTAAATTATTACTGCTGCGATTTTCTAAAATGAAATATTTTTGCTTATCTTCTTCCGAAACCACCGACTCGGAAATCGTATAAGCATCTCGGGAAGCATAAACGAAGTCGCTTCCCTGTTCAAAAATAAAAGCATAGGGGCGTTCGGATACCTTAATTAGTAAAGTATTGGGAAGTTTTTTTATGATTTCTAAGTCAGAAAAGTTATAAGATTCTAAAATATTGGCTTTAAATTTCTCCTTATCAAATAAATAAATATTATCCTGATTAAAGAATAGAGCCGCCGAGGCAAACATTTGCTCTCTAGCCATGGCTTCAATCTCTTCCCGATTGATTCTAGTCAACCCCTCTATTTCCAGAGTTTTAATGCGCCATAAAGATGATCCTAGAAAGAACCAGAGTAAAGCGCCGGAAATAATCAGGATTAAAAAAGTAAAGAGCCAAATCATCTTCCGGGTGAGGGTTTTTTTCGGCTGTCTAAAAAAAGGATTACAAAGATTCTTTGACTGATAATCTTTTTTTATTTTTTTTGGATATCTCTTATTATGCAACATAGTCCTATTTACCAAATTATTTCTCGACGAATATTCGCCTGCAACTTTACTAATACTTCATAAGGAATCGTCCCCATTAATTTTGCGAGGGCCTGAGCTGAATTGGGATCATTTTTTTGGCTCGAAATAATCATCACCGCATCGCCTTTACGAATATCCCCCTGGCCTAGATCAAGGCAAGTCATATTCATACAAACCTTACCGGCAATTTTAACCCATATCCTATCCCTGACATGAATAACGCAAAACTCGGCTTTATTTGATAGACGCCTATCCAGCCCCTCAAAATATCCAAACGGAATTATACCGACGTTAGTTTCCTTGGTCGTGCGAAAACTAGCATTATAAGAAACAACTTCATCCGGTTGAAGATTTTGGATAAAAATAATTGTTGAAAAGAGCTCTAGGGCAGGCTGTAAACGATTATTGGGACGGAAACCGCCATATTCCTCATCATCTATCGGATCATAGCCATACAGAGCTAAGCCGGGCCGATAAGCAGTTAATAAAGTATTCTCTAGAGTAAGAGCGGCGGCGGAATTGCCTAAATGTATCCAGGTTGGAAAATAGCCGGCTTCACGCAATATCATTAGCCCCTGAAAAAATTTATTCTCTTGCTCTTGGTTAAAAACAGAGTTTTCTTCGGCCGACGATAAATGGGAACAGAAACCGACAACATCAACCGCATCAAGATATTTTTTATTATTAGCGATAAAACTAGCCATATCTTTTACCCCCTCCCTATTCATTCCCGAGTTAAAGAAAAGATGGACTTTCGCCCGTTTTTTGTAGCGCGCTAAGTGCTTTAATGTCCTATCATTATAAATAACAAACTCTGTCTTATTTAAATGGCAGTAGTCATAAGCGCGCAGCGGCATTTCTCCTAGAATCAAAACTTTACGCCGGAAATTTTTCCAAGCAATCTGTGCTTCCGGAAAAGAATCAACTGCTACCATGGGGGCGGATGTCTGGTTAAGAATTAAGCACATTTCTTTTAACCCATGTCCGTAAGCATTAGATTTTAAAACCGGAAATAATTCTGCACTTCCCTGTCGCTTCTTTAAATACTCAAAATTAGCTAGAATTTTTTTAGCATCTATCTTAATAATATTTAAAGTATCATACTTCGGCTTTAATAATTTTCGTAAAAAATTAATCATATTATCTAAATTTCTACGGCTGGGCTACTTCCCCTTGGCCGCGATTAAGGCGATCGTCATCTAAATTAGTTGTTAGGCTATTTAAACTATAATAACTCTCTTCCCCTAAAACAGGATCATGCGCATAATATTTTAAATCAGTCAAAAGTAATGGATTTTTTCCTAATTGATTTTCAGTTGGAATGAACTGGATTTCAAAGCCGAGACGATAAGAATCTGCGCCAGCTTGAATCTCCGGTATAGTCCAGACAATTTGTCTTAAAGAGCGGTTATAAGTAAAGTTCCCTGCTAAGAGCGAGCGATTGTCCGTCAACTCTACTCCAGGGGCTAATTTCGCGCTAAAAACTAAGTTACGGAAAATTCCATCGCTTTGAACGTTAAAAAATACCCAATAATTAGTTGGTAAAGATATAAGCGGCGGCAACGGCCCCGAACCAAGTTGGTCGCCCTGAGGGCTATGATAGTAGACGGCGGCCGCCCCCTGCATTTGCGAGGCGATTTTTATATCTTGTAAATCAAAAACTTCTTTAATAACTTGCCCCTGAACAAAATACTCCACTTGCGCCTGCCATTTTATTAGCTTGCCGGCACCAGGGCGCGCTTTCCAAAAAACATTAATAACTGCCTGCTGTTTGGCGCG
Organism: uncultured Gammaproteobacteria bacterium; assembly: GCA_964587195.1. Taxonomy (GTDB): domain Bacteria; phylum Patescibacteriota; class Patescibacteriia; order Patescibacteriales; family UBA12465; genus UBA12465. The sequence goes on from CAZPKN010000010.1 coordinate 3,400, forward strand.
GGCCAGTAAATTTCCGGCTAAAATCTGCTGTCCGGAAATTTCCACTAAAGCCGCTTGGCCTTCTTGCGGCAATATATCCATCTTATCAATATAAAAATTTTTATCAGTCGGAAGTAGGCTAATTTTCAAATCTTTTATTTCTACCGGGCTATTATTACGAAAATTAATATTGAGCAATACTGGTTCATTGATATTTTTCAGGGGAGCTGACTCAGAAAAATCAAAATCTAAAGGCGGATTATTAATATCTAAATTATATTGCGCAACTGGTTTAAAAATATCCCCCAAATCAGGCTTGTATAAGTTTAAAATAATCAAAGCGGCTAATAGCAAAATAACAATCGCCCCTAGCGAGATATCGAAAATCAAATTCCAACGGCTTTTGAAATAAAGGCGGTCGCGCCGGCGCTGGAAATAACGGCCGATATTTTTAAAGATTTTTATCATATATTTTTAGTAAAAATTCTTAATACCAACTAAAATTTCCGGCTGGCCATCGGCATTAATGTCGCCAACGCTAACTCGGACGCCGCCGCGATAATTTTTATCATAGGCGAAAAAATTAGAAATTACTTGGCCGGAATAGCTAAAAGTTCTAATATGCGGGCCGCCGCCCGCTCCTGGACCAGCCGCTATTTCAAGCTTATCATCACCGTTAACATCGCCAATCGCTACGCTGACTCCACCTTTAAAATTCTTATCATATGCTAAAAAACTGTTTTTCAAGATTCCGCCCATCGAAAATATTTTAATCATCGGCTCCATGCCCGGGCCAGGACCAGTCACTATTTCATCCTGGCCGTCGCCGTCAATATCGCCAATAGCAACATTAACGCCACCGCGAAAATTCTTATCATAAGCAAAGAAACTACCCAGCAAACGTCCAGTCGGAGAAAAGATGGTTACTTGTGGCCCGCCCTTATAAGCACCGACAATAATCTGGTCCAGCTGCTTATTCTTAGTCTTAACGGCAATATTTAAACGGTCGCGGTAATTCTTGGTATATGGGAAAAAAGCGGCTGTTTTTTGTCCATCGGCATAAACCGCGACCTCCCCGAAACCAGCTGACACGGAGACTTCCTGAGCAGTAGACAAATTATCAAACACGGCTACTTCCGCTTCACCGGAAAAATTATTTAAATAGGAAAAGAAACCGTTGCGAACCTGATTGCCCGCTTCATTATACAAACGATAGAAATAACCGTTTACAAAAGGCGTATTGTTAATGACATTGCTTTGGCGTAATAAAACGGCGCCGTCTTGAGGGGAGAGTTTAATATAACTTATTTTTTCTCCCGTATTAAACTTTGGATCTTGTTCCCCTTTTATTTTTTCGACCTCCTCTTTAGAAAAAACGTAGAGCTGTTCTTTATCAGTTGAATTAACTATTACCGAACCGAATTGAAAGTCTCGTCGCCATAATCCCGGTTTAATATCAGTACTCTTAGCCGCTAATAAATTATAAGCACCGGATTTGGGGGTGCCAAGATTGATATTATATTCGTCATACCATAGGCTTTGACTATAATCATAGGTACTATAATTAAAAGTAAAGAAGCCATTGCCGAGCAAGGCGCTACCTAGCGTAAAACGGAAATAAGGATAATCGGAAAAATTCCCGCTGAAGCTATTGATTATCGAAGTATTCGGTTTAGTATTTAAATCGGGCAAGCGTAAATATGTTTTCATTGATCCGCTCCAAGTACCACCGCTTTCCCAAGTTGAAGGAAAATTCTCAAACATCATGCCGTTTAAAAGATCTTGATAATCATTATGAACTCGGCCATTGCCAACAATAATAAAATCCGGGCCAGCTAAATTTCTAGTTTTAGAAAGAACTTTTTTAAAACCTTCCGCCCAAGCGGCATCCAGTACTGCTACTTTATCTTTTATTCCATCGCGATCAGCATCAATATTCCCTCCGTTAACCCAAGCGACATCACCCCAAGTATTATCATAAAAAACCCCGTCCCATAACCCACTGGCTTTAATCTTCTGAATAACAAATTCCGGCAAATAATCATTAAAGCGCCGGCCGGCATTATCAGTCGGACCAAGATTAGTTAGATTAAACATGGACGTAAACTGCCAATTACTTATTTTCCGGCCGCTAGAATCTAACAGCCACCAATTATCAGACAACCCGGCCGCCAAGTCATTGCGCATCTCTGCTTTATTATAGGTTCCGATATTATCAATAATTTCGACCGAGTTAATATAAGCTAAAATAATTATCTTGGGATTAAGCTTTCTAATCTTAGCAATCTGCTCTGGACTATTAGTCTGGACCTCCATGTCTAAAGTAATTAAATCATATCTAGCTAAGTCGGCTACTTCAGAATCAAGCACTTCCCACTTTAAAAAATGTTTGGCTAGCTTCGGATATTTTTCTTCAACCGTCGCCGCCAAAGCGCCATTAAACAGACTGATAATCAGAAACGATAAAACAAGGATATTTAATTTGATAATAATTTTCTTGGTCATCACTTAAATCTTTAAGCAGGTTTTTTCGACCGTATTTCTTTAATTTTTTTTGGCAAATAATCCCGCAAGACTTTAGGAATAACAATCGTCCCGTCGGCTTGCTGAAAGTTTTCCATGATAGCAATCAAGCAACGTGTAATCGCAATCGCCGTGCCATTTAAAGTGTAAACAAAATGACGCTGGCCCTCCTGATTGCGGAATTTAATATTTAAAGCCCTGGCCTGATAATCAGTACAATTAGAAGTTGAGGTAACTTCTGCCCACGCGCCCGCTGTTCCGTCTTCAGCCGGTTTACCGGGCATCCAAGCTTCTAAATCATAAGTTCTAATAGAGGGCGCTCCTAAATCAGCCGTGCAGTGGTCGATAACTCGGAAAGGGATTCCTAATCCGCGAAAAATTTCTTTTTCAATTTCTAAAAGCTCATGGTGAGCCGCTTCAGCTTCCTCCGGTTTTACATACTGAAACATTTCTATCTTAGTAAACTGGTGGACGCGGAAAATGCCTTTCGAGAATTTTGAATAAGAACCGGCTTCAGTTCGAAAACAATGAGACACGGCTGCATATTTTTTAGGCAAATCAGCTTCCTCAAAAACCTCGTCCTGATGGTATCCGCCCATAGTAATTTCGGCCGTGCCAATCAGACTTAGTTCGGAATTTTCAATATTATAAATTTGAGTCGATTCGCCGCGAGGATTAAAGCCCATTCCCTCTAAAACGCTTTTCTTTGCCAAATCAGGCGTGGTAAAAGGGGTAAATCCCCTCTTAACCAAAATGCCTAGGGCATACTGTATCAAGGCATATTCCAACAAAGCTAATTCATTTTTTAAATAATAAAACTTAGCGCCGGCTACTTTAGTAGCCCGATCAAAATCGATTAAATCTAAGGCCGCCGCTAATTCAACATGATCCTTGGGAGTAAATTTGAATTTTGTCGGCTGGCCACAAATTTCTAAAACCGGATTATCATCTTCATTACTGCTTACCCTGACCTCTGGGTGAGTTAAGTTGGGAACGGTCATAATCAGCTGATGAAACCTTTCTTGTTTAGCAGCCAATGCTTCTTCCCGTTTTTTTAGATTCTCTCCTAGCTCTTTCATTTCAGCGATTATTTCCGGACTCGGTTTAGTTTTAGAAAAACTATTGCGCCGTGCCCTATCTTCCTCAATAGCGGTTAGTAGCTTTCTAATTTCCTCGTCTATTTTTAATAGTTCATCAATATCAACTTCCGCTAAGCGGTTTTGACAATTTTTTTTGATTAACTCCGGGTTCTCTCTGATAATTTTAATATCCAGCATATTTTTAATTAATTATTTCTCCGCCAAAAGTTTTTAATAGGTCGCCGACTAAAGATCCGGAACTTTTCGACTGGGCCGATGATTTATTAGAACTTTCTAAAGGCTCCTCGGGCTGGACATCTGGTTCTACTTCTTTAGCTAAGCGCTCTATTTCTAAATTCTCATTAATAGAGGAAGAGAATTTAAGCGGTGCGGCAAAAACTTCCGCTAGTGTATTTTCAACTAAAGGACGAATAGCTTGATCATTAAGCCTGTCTTGATGGAATTTATATTTAAATACTAATTGCAGATTATTATTCTCTACTCCCTGTGGCTGGCAGTTTTGTAAAATAAAAGATAAAGAATGGTTATGCTTTTTTATCTTAACTAAAAACTCCGGCCATTTATCAAAAACTTGTTCTGGCGAAAGATTTAAAACAACTCCTGAGGAAACAAGCGGCGTAGCGGTTGATTTTACCACACTAGGCGCAGCACTTGCTTGAGGGGTTACTGAAGTAGGGCTGTCTTTAAGGGGCGTCGGTCGGCTAGGTACCATCGACTCTGGGATGCTTTTTTTCTGCTCAAAGTAACATAAATCAACAATCGCGAGTTCCAAAGCCAATTGAGGAATAGCCGTATTTTTATTGTCATTGTAGGCTTCTAAAAAGCGTTTTGTAAAAGCGCTTACCTGTTCCCAATTTAATTTGGCGGCGATAGCGTTAACTTTTATTTCTAAATTTTCACCTAAGTTAAGGCCGAGACTATCGGTTAAGCTAGGATTTATTTTATTAAGCATTATTTTTCGAAGCAAAGCGATTAATTCGCCGGAAAAATTCTTTAAGTTTACTCCCGTATCAACTAAGGCGTTTACTAAAGCAATCGCCTTACTAGCGTCTTTACGCGTTAAGCAATCTAACAAATCGAGTGCCTCGTTATTGTTATGATGAGGAATAACCAGTTCTGCCTGCTCTAGCGTTATATTCTTCCCGCCTAAAGCAAAAACCTGCCCAAGCAAGCTTTCCGCATCGCGCAGATGTCCGCCCGAACGGCGCGCAATCGCCTCTAAAACCGCCGCATCGACAGAAATTTTTTCCGCCGCCGCAATGGCTGATAATTTTTTAACAACATCAGCGACGCTAATTCGTTTAAAATCAAAACGTTCGCAGCGCGATACTATCGTCGCCGGTACTTTTTGGATTTCGGTCGTACAAAGAATAAAGATGACATGAACGGGCGGTTCTTCAATTATTTTTAAAAGCGCGTTAAAAGCGCTGATAGATAGCATGTGGACCTCATCGATAATAAAGACTTTGAAACGAGAATTATTCGGCGTTAACCGGGAAAAACTGATGATATTCTCGCGGACATTATCAACGCCGGTATTAGAAGCGGCGTCAATCTCGACTACATCTAAATTTTTTCCCAAAGAAGTATTAACACAATTAGTACAAGTATTGCACGGTTCATATTTCCCTTCCGGCCTATCCAAACAATTAGCCGCTTTGGCCAAGACGCGCGCTAGAGTTGTTTTGCCGACCGCACGCGGCCCGCAAAATAAAAAAGCTTGCGCTAATTTACCGGCGGCAATTTCGTTCTGTAAAGTTATTTTAATGTGATTCTGCCCTAAAACTTCTTGGAAATTCTGAGGACGATAATCGCGATAAAGAGTTGACATACTAAGACGGTTGTTTATTAATTATTATTTTTAACTTCATTTTTTACTTCGGCTAAATGAGCCCGCCGACTAATTTCTGCTTCAACTAAATGGCGGTTCTGGCCATATTTCAAGCGACTCAGCGCTTTTATCTTTTCATTCATTTCCGGGCGTTTAATTCCTAGAAGCGGCCAGATAGTTCGCAACGAAAAAGGCCGAGTAGCACTATTATCAACTAATAATTTAATCATGGCCGTTCCCTTATCAACATTGATTAAATCATACTGATTAAAAACTGGGGAAAATTCTTTAACCAGAAAATCGGCGTCTTCTGAGCCGACTTTAAAGCTAATCATCGTACCAACGTTACCAAAAACAGCGTCCTTGATTTCGGTATTGTTATTTTTACTTAACTGACCGATATATTGATGGGCGATAATGAGATTAAGAGCATATTTACGCGCTTCTGATAAAATCTGACAGATAGAGCTAGTAGTAAAGTTTTGAAACTCGTCAATGTATAAATAAAAATCTTTTCTCTTCTCTGGCGGCATATCAGTTCTTGATAAGGCGGCCATTAGTATTTTGCCGACAAGTATCATGCCCAACAAATAAGCATTGGTCTCGCCGATAATTCCTTTAGGCAAATCGACTAATAAGATTTTTTGCTTGTCCATTAAATCGCGCAGATTAAAAGCGCTTTTTTGCTGACCGATAATCGGCCGCATCATATCGTTTGATATAAATGGCGTCAGTTTAGACGTAATATAAGGGACGATATTAGCTAGAGCTGCTTCCCCGCCAGCCTTCTCAGCTTCTTTGCGCCAAAAGTCAACCACGGTTTGATTCTTGCAACGGCTGAGCTTATAACGCCGAAAATCTTCATCAGCTAAAACTTTCGGGATTTCCATTAAGGTCGAGCCGGATTCGGGATCATCCATAACTAACAGCATGGCGTTTCTCATATATTGTTCAAACATCGGTCCGCCAGTGGCCTTCAAATCATAAAGCTTATCGAGAATGCCAATCATTTCGTTAATCACAAAACTTTTTTGCTCCGGATACTTCGGATCATATTCTAATAAGTTAAGCGGCATCGGCCTATCAATATCGCCAGGAGAAAAGATAATAACGTCCTCGGCTCTTTCCGGGGGAACACGGTCAAGAATATCCTGAATTAAATCGCCGTTCGGATCAAAAACACAAACGCCTTCCCCGCCTTGAATATCCTGAATTATCATATTGGCGAGCAGAACCGATTTACCAGTACCCGACTTACCGACAATATAAGTATGGCGCCGCCTATCCTCGCGCTTAATGCGTATATCTTTTTTTACGCCTCGATAAGCATTATGTCCTAAAGTAATTCCCTCTGTCGGAAGGCTAGCCGGCGCGGGAGCGGTTTTAGCAGACAACCAAAGAATATTCGGCGTCTCCGTCGATTTCAAAGGAAAATGAAAAATACTAGCTAACTCCTCGCTATTTAACAAAAAGCTTTGATTCTCTCGGAAATGACGATAAATAAAATCATTCACTAATCGATTATAGCGATCTCGGCGCGCTCTAGAAAAATTATTACCATAGGTAAAATTATTATACTCGCTGAAATGAGCGGCGATATTTTCTAAATAACGATTAGCGTCTTCCTTGGTTTTAGCGTTGGCGATAATGCGGATATTAACATCTAGCCCCGTCTTCAAATTCTTTTCCTCAATTGACTTAAGCATCTCCTCTTCAACGGCTGATAGGCGTTTAGGATTAGTCGGGGTATCAAGTTTTCTAGCCGGAGTAAAAGCATCAAAAACATTACGGATAATCCCTAAAGGGGTTCCCGCTTTGAGGCCCTCAGAGACAGAATTTTTCTGATGGATTTTTTTAACTAGCCGGCGCGAGCCCCGATGCCAAGAAGCCCGGGCGCTTCTAACTAAATATTGAATAGCCAAGCTTTCATCTTTTCCTAGCTTGGAAAGGGCGTTAATCAAAGAGTTCAAAGGATCAACGTCCATTTTCTGATAAGTCTTGATTGGAAAAAAGAATTTTTTATTTGTTTTAATATACGCCGAAGCAATTTCTCCATTAAAACTAAAGAGATTATAATCTTCAATTTCTTCAACGACCGCTTCGGGATAATAAGCCTGAATTTGCTGCTCTATGTAGCGGACGTCTTTATGAGGAGCAACGACATAAAAAGCAATTTTATTATGACTGGCAACAATCTCAAAAGAAAAATGATCACTACGCCCTTCTAGCCAGCTAAAGAACCCTCTTTCTGCCTTTAAACCGCCGATAGCGGCAAAAATGGTTTCGCCTTTAGCAATTTCTTCTTTAATTTGCTGAGCGGTAATTTCTTTTTGAGCGTCTTCCGGTTTTTCTTTCGGGAGGCGGACCAAAAAAACTTGATGGGAAAAATAGCGGCGGCGCGATAAAAACCACCGAGCAATATTTAAAACAGCGATTACTAAAAAAATCGCTAAAATAAAATAGGCCGCGACCGGTAAATAGGAAAAAAAAGAATTGTCAGAAACCGCTGATCCGTTCATATTAAAAATTATTTTTTATTCTGATTATCTTATCGGTTTTTATCTTCGCTTCCTGTTCTAAAAAAAATTTATTAACGCCCGGAATCATCTTCAGCCATTTTTTTATTAAATCGATAATTTTATTCACCTTAACCTTTGTTTCCGAAAGTAAAACATTTATTTTAACAACTGTCTCTTCCCCGGCTTTTTTAAAATCAGCCTGCTGGCGACTGTTCATTTTCAAAAAAACATCATTTAAACCGGCCGCTAAAATATTATCTATTTCTTGGGCACGCTTAGCTTGCCAGCTTTGCGAAGCTGGCGACGGAAAAACAGGCCGAGGCATTTCTTTGCCAGAAGGACGCGCTAGCATTTTTTCCGGCTTGACTAATGGCGTTTCAAAGCGTTTTTCCGGGACAAGTTCCTTCCCTTCTCCTCCAGAAATAATTTCCTGGCTAGGGACGATGATTTTATCTAAAGGCAATTCTCCGGGCATAAGATGAAATTAAAAACCCTTATTATTTAACAGAAATCGCTCCGACCGGACAATTATCCGCGGCATTCTTAGCACAATCAGTTGCCTCCTGGCTAATCGGCTCTGCTTTACCGTCGGCGCCCATCACGAAAATTTCCGGGCACAGACCGGCACACATTCCGCAACCGATGCACTTTTCTTTATCAACTTTAACCATATTTTTTTATCTATTTTTTAATTATTTTTACTGTATTTATTATATCATAATCTTTAAAAATTAAAACCCCTTAAGCACCCCAAAAAATGCCCTAAAATAACACTGATTTGACAATTTCAGAGGACTGAGTTATTATTGAAGCCGTAAGACTAATACTTAAGTTAAATAAGCCCTAAATTGCTAATTTTTAATTAGCATTTTAAGTGTATAAATCTATATGGCACATAAGAAAGCCGCCGGCTCTACCTCCCTGGGACGTGATTCAGAGAGTAAGCGTTTAGGCGTTAAAATCACTGATGGCGAATGGGCAAAGGCTGGCTCCATTATTATCAGACAGCGCGGAACTAAATATCATCCGGGGTTAAATGTCGGTATTGGCAAAGATGATACTTTATTTGCTCTAAAAGGCGGGTTTGTTAAATTTACTACCCGAAAGTTGAAGAAATTTAACAACACTTTAAAATCAACTAAAATCGTTAATGTTATTCTTCTAACCGAAGAAAAGAAACAGGAGTTAATTAAGATTGCTAAAGAAAAGAAGGCTCGCAATGCAGCTAAGAAAACTCCGGCTAAAAAAGTAAAAAAGCCAGTCGCTAAAAAAGCTCCGGCTAAAAAAGCGGCTAAAAAGTAAAATTCCTGTAAATGAAAGCATAAAAAAAAAATAAGCTGATATGATCAGCTTATTTTTTATTAAGAAAGTGGCAATAAATTTTAAGGCAATAGCCAAAAAATCTAGTTAATTAAAGTAATCTCTTCGCGTCTTTGAATTTGAATAGGCATCGTCTTTTCTATCTGCCAGCTACTTGTGTTAATAACTTTTAAAACATCCTTGGATTGATAAATTATTTTTCCGTTATACGGGAAAATAAAATTTGCGTAAATCTCGGAATCTTCAAAATATTTACTTTCAATAATTTTATTATTGTCATTATATTTCAAAAGTAAAATAAAGTTTCCCCCGCCTATTACAATAGTGCGATTATCCCTGTCGATTGCGACTGAATAAGGTAAAGAATCCTTTAACTGATACCTGACATTATCATCTATAGAATACACTTCCTTTACTAATTCCTTCCCGATCGGATTAACAACTGTAATTTTTGTTGGCTTGGCTTTTTCCAGCACCATGAAAGCGCCGTTATTATAATTGGCATAAACCGGCCCCAAGTCATCTTTTTGTAATCCGTAATCTTCCGTAGAAACAATCTCTCGCAAATTACTTCCGTCTAAGTCCGAAACAAAAAGCGGAATCGTATATCCGGCCCCCTCTCCGCAATACCAAGTAAAAATTCTTTTGTTTTTTGAATCATACTTATAACAATCATACAAATCTATAGTCTTCGCTTGATCCAAATTATTTAATGAGGCGTCAAAAAAATATGAACGAGTGCTAACCGGACTATAAAAACCAAAATCCGACTCTTCATTCGGATCATACTCATTGATAAGAATATGGAATTTATCTTTTTCGGTAATAGATGGTTCTATACTAGCCCGTTCATCTTGGCCTAATTTTAAATTGGGAATACTATTTATAACCCGCCCTTCCAATTTAAAAGAAAATAAGTCTCCATCCCTCTGAAGAATAAAATAATCGGGAAAAACATCATAGTTATGTTGAGAAACTATTTTATAACCAGAAGGAATAATTACCTCTACTTCCTCGTTTTTAATATTTAAGAATGAATATTCTCCATTAAGGCGGGTGCCAAAGTATATTTCTTTGTCAACTAATTCGCTGGATGCCGTGATATCGGAGGACGATGCTGCATCTCCGTCAATATTCATGACAATATTATTTGAATTATCAATATTAGTATCAATCACCGAGTCCTGTTTTACTGCCTTATATGAACACCCGGCTAAAAGAACGGTGAAACCAATAATTGAAAAAAATCTAATTAAATTTTTCATAAGCTCTAATTTAATTATAACTAGCTAAAATATTACTCTCCTCTACAAACCTTCACAAATTCTACAAATAGCGGATGCGGGCGGAGCGGGCGAGAGATGTATTCGGGATGGAATTGGACGCCGATAAAAAATGGATGGTTTTTAATTTCGACCGCCTCAACAATTTCCCCGTCCGGCGATGTCCCAGCGATAGTCAGTCCTAATTTTTCAAAAGATTCGCGGTAGGCATTATTGAATTCATAGCGATGACGATGGCGCTCGCTAATTACTTTGTCTTTCGTATACTTAGCATAAGCGGCCGCTAAATGAGTTCCGGGCGCTATCTTACAAGGCCAACCGCCTAAACGTATCGTTCCTCCATAGCCTTTCTCTTTAATAATTTCCGCTTGCCCGGGCATAATATGAATAACCGGGTTTTTAGTTTTCAAGTCAACTTCGGCGGAATTAGCATCTTTTAGTCCAGCCACATGGCGGGCAAATTCAATCACCGCCATTTGCATGCCATAGCAAAGCCCGAAATAAGGGACTTTCTTTTCACGGCAATATTTAATGGTCGCAATCTTCCCTTCCGAACCGCGTCCGCCCCAGCCTTGCGGAACAATAATCCCATCAAGACCTTTAAGAATTTTAACGCCTTCTTTTTCAACGTCTTCCGCATTAATCCAAACAAGCTCAACTTTAGTTCTATTTTCGGCGCCGGCATGCTTAACCGCCTCGATGACGGAAATATAAGAGTCCGATAAAGAAAAATCGCCAGTTGAAAAATATTTTCCAACGATGCCGATAGTTGTTTTTGATTTCGGATTGCGAATCGCTGAAACCATTTTCTTCCAAGCTTCATTTTTAACGTCCTTAAAACGAATGCTTAAATTTAATTTTTCTAAAATACGGCGGCTAATATTATCTTTCTCAAAGTTAAGCGGAATATCGTAAATAGAAGCGGCGTCAGGCGCGCTAATAACATCTTCCACGGCAACATTACAGTTAATCGCTAGTTTTTCTTTGCGATGATTATCAAGCGGCTTTTCGCTTCTGGCGACAATTAAATCCGGCTGAATACCGGCGCCTTGCAGATTACGAACGGCGTGCTGAGTCGGTTTAGTTTTCATTTCCCCTATCATATTAGGAATAGGTAAATATGAAACCATCACGGTTAGAACATCTTTAGGGTGATAAAGTTTCAAAATTCTGGCGGCTTCTAGAAATAACAAATTTTCATACTCGCCAACCGTCCCGCCGATCTCAATAATCATGATTTCTGCCTTCGCTTTTTCAGCCGCTTTATTAATTCTAGCGATTATTTCTAAGGGAATATGGGGGACGACCTGAACGCACTTCCCTTTATACTCTAAATTACGCTCTTTACTGATAACGCTTTCATAAACGCGACCAGTTGTCATGTAATTAACTTTATAAATATTGGTATTTAAAAAACGCTCATAATTACCAATGTCCTGATCAGTTTCATCGCCATCTTCCGTTACAAAAACCTCGCCATGCTCAATCGGGTTCATGGTTCCAGCATCAATATTAATATAAGGATCCATCTTCACGGCGCTAACTCTATAACCGCGACTCTGTAAAATCTGGCCGATAGACGCCGCCGTTACCCCTTTGCCGACTCCAGACATAACGCCGCCAACGACAAAGATATACTTCATATCCTTTAGCGTGGTTTTACCGGTTTTTTTCTTTTTGGTAGACATAATATATGAGCTTAAGCTAAAAAGGCCGCCCCCTGGGGGATGCCTTTTTATTTTTATTATTTTTTAATTGGTTTTTTGAGGAGCTCTAAGGCCTTATCGAATTGAGGATCTAAGTTCTTGTTTATATCCTCCATAGTTAACTTAACTTCGACATCAGGCGCTATCCCCTTCTCGTTGATAAAGTCTCCGGCCGGAGTAAGCCACTTAGCGATGGTTATCTTAAGAGCCGAACCGTCGCTTAAGCTTCTAAGCGTTTGGACTGAACCCTTTCCAAAAGTTTGCTCGCCGACTAAAGTCGCTTTGTGATAATCCCGCAAGGCCCCGGCAACAATTTCTGAAGCAGACGCGCTGCCACCATTAATCAGAACTATAGTCGGTGTATCTTTCAAGCGCGCTAAACCGCTCGCCGGATATTCATTGCGCCGATTCTCTCCGAATTGCTCGGCTACTATCGGCCCAGCCTCTATCCATTCTGAGGCGAGCGCCACGGAAGTTTCTAAATAACCGCCCGGGTTGTTACGCAAATCTAGAACAATGCCCTTCGGTTTCTTACTGATTACTTCGTCAACTGCCTTATTGAATAACATTAAGGTGTCATCATTAAAATTACTAATTTTTATAGTATAGATTCCATCAGAGCGCATTTCTGTTTTTAGGGATTTGACGACAATAACTCCTCTAGTAATCTTTATTTCTCGCGCGGCCTCCCCCGCCCCTCTTAAAATTGTCAGAGTTACTTGAGTATCTTTAGGGCCGCGGATTTTTTTAACCGCCTCATCAACTGTTAGTCCCATAGTCGGTTGGCCGTCGATTGCATAAACTTTATCGCCCGCTAAGACTCCAGCTTTCTGAGCCGGCATGCCGTCAAGCGGCGCAATAATGGTAATTATTTCATTACGCATTCCGACCTCCGCGCCTATTCCTTCGAAGGTTCCCGCTAAATCATCGGTAAATTCTTGCGAGGTCTTAGGATCCATGAAAACGGTATACGGGTCATTAACGGCTTGCGCCAAACCTTTTAAAGAGCCGTAGAATAAATCTTTATCCTTAATTTTATTTTTATCGACATGGTTTTGTTTGAGAGTATCCCAAACCTCAAAATACATATTAGCATCAAAAGTCTCCCCGTCTTGAGAAGCAGTGGAAAAATTCTTCGCCTCTTTCGCCTCTTCGGAATAAGCTAACACGCGTGAATCGAAACGAGCTAAATTATTATTGTGACGACCGGCATAAAAGCCGGCTAAAAATACCAGCCCGATAACTAAAATAAAAACCGCGCCGGGGATAAACTTCTTAATTTCTTGCTTATTAAAATGTATAGACATAAATTTGTTAATAGCTTTTTAGAATGCTCATTTAGGGGCGAATAATTATCGCTTGCCCGGGAAGACGCAAGTCAATTACACGAGATGGCTTCCGCCGCGGTGCCGGACCAGTATCAATCACTAAATCGGGCCGATCGGATTTTTGAGGAAAATATTTGGTTAATTTTTTCAGATTAGTAATATCTGCTTGACCGCTGAAATTCAGGCTGGTCGAAACAAGCGGGCATCCCGCCTTCTCTATTATTTTAATTAAAAATTTACTTTTAGGCAAACGCAAGGCTAGCCCGCTCGAATTCTTTGTTAAGGCCTCGGGTAATCTGCCTTTATTCTTGAAAATAACCGTCGTCGGTTCTGATCTTTTAGACCAATAGTCTTCTAAAAATGCCTCTTGCTTTTTGGAAATATAGACATACTTTTTAGCCATGGCCAAGTCGCTTACTAAAACTAAAACCGGTTTCCGCGGGTCTCTCTTTTTAATGCGATAAATCTTTTTTATCGCTCTTAAATCTGTCGCCAAACAGCTTAATCCGTAAATAGTATCAGTCGGCAGTACTAATACTTGTCCGGCTTTTAAAGAGCCGGCTACCAAATCGACGATAGCCGGCCTTATCTTATCTGTTTTGATATATAAATGCGTCATGTTATTAAACTAATGTTTTTAGTAGGCGCAGGGCTTCCGGCAAAAACGGTAAAATAAAATCGACAATCTTTAGAAGTATCGGAACAATGACCGAGTTGCCAAGTTTTTCGCCCAGGCCAAGCAGATTGCCTAAAGCGGCATATTGTGAAGATATGAATATAATCAGGCCGAGAAATAAAGCTCCCTCTAAAAACCCCAGGGCTGCGCCGGCTAAGTTATTAAGGTACTTACTGCCAGGAATAATCGCTAAAATATTAAAAATTTTCTCCAACAATTTAAAGACTAAATCGATTAAATAAGTAGCGAGAATAAAGACGACTATGAAAGTTATTATCTTACCGACAAATTCATTGCCAGAAATATTAAAAACTTCGCGCGCCCAATAAAATATAGCCGCATGGAAATGACCAGCCACAAAAACTCCGACAAAAAGTCCTAAGATACGACCGACTAAATTAATCAATCCCTTGGACAGGCCATTAATGACAAAGCCGGCTAAAATGATCAGCAGACTGATATCCAAAATGGACATAAATTTAAAATTATTTTTTTATTAAAACGACGAATTCGCCTTTTAAATTATTAGCATCACTGGCAATATCGGCTAGTAAATCACGGGCTGAGCCAGTCGAAAAAGATTCATGCATTTTCGTCAGTTCGCGCGCAATCGATATTTCCCAATCTCCCGCCTCGTCTAAGCCTGCCAATTCTTCAAGTAATTTTATGAGGCGATGTTTCGACTCGTAAACAATGACTGGATACTCCGTAGCGGAAATTTCCTGGAGCTTAGTCTGACGCCCCTTTTTATGGGGTAGAAATCCTAAAAACAAAAAACGATCGAAACCGCCGCCAGCGATGGAAACTGCCGCCCCTAAAGCCGACACACCTGGCACGCTTTCTATGACAATAGCTTGATTTCCGGCTCGCACTAGCGAGACAAGCTTGCTGCCTGGATCAGAAATCCCCGGCGTTCCGGCATCACTAACTAAGGCCAGGTTCTTCCCGGCATCAAGCAGGGACATTATCTTATCAACTTTTAAATCACCGGAATGTTGGTGATAGGAAATGGTCGGAGTATTAATCTGATAATGATCTAATAATCTTTTAGTGACCCGCGTATCTTCACAGAGAATATAGTCTGATTCTTTTAAAACTCTCAGAGCTCGCAAGGTAATATCTTCTAAATTGCCAATGGGGGTCGCCACTATTCTTAAAAAATTCATAAGCTTATTCCATATTTTCCCGCCGCTCCCGGACGTATTTAGTCCAATCATCCGCTATTTCCACAAGAATCTTAAACGGCGCCTCTAAAATAAAGTCGAAGATGAAGATAAAGATATTGATTTTTGAAAAACTGGTCGAGAGCCACTTGCCAGCTAAAATAATCGGCATGTAAAATAAATCGACTAAAAAAGTAAATAGGTTTTCTTTGCGCTCGACAATAATTAAATCTTTCACGCCTTTTGTTACCACGATGCTGAAAAAACTGACAAAAGCCAAGAAAAATAAGAAAATAATGACGCTTACCCAATTAAAATTAATTAGATACAGAAGTCTAATAATTACATAAATGGAAACTATAAAAGACGCAAAGTAAAGCAAGCTGAAAATCATAGAAAAAACCAAATTGCGTTTCGCCGGTTTTCGCAGAGTAATGGCAGTTTTCTTTTCCTGGCCTAAAAAAGCAATTTCCTTAATGCCACTGATAACTCTATCCGTATTCTTTTCTGACGGAGTCCTAGTCGCTAACACGATTAGAAACAACAGAATAGCCGGAAAAGAAACATTAATTGCTAACGCTAAGGCATTAACCGACTCGCCAAACCATTGAACGGCCGGCAACTCAATCGCTAAAACAAAAATCGACTTGGTTAAAAAAATATAAATAATACTGCGAATAGCCGCCCGCCATAATCTCCCCTTAGCTTTTTTATATTTTTGGTTGCAAACTTTTTTCAAATTAGCAATAAAATTCTTCTCACCTTTTTGCAGCTCGGCATAAACTTTTACTGGATCGCTTTCGATGGTTTCCGCTAAAATAGCGTAGTATAGAGAATAAACCCTCGTAACTTTATCGAGTTGCTTAGCCAGCGGGTGCTTTAACTGTTTTTTAACTGATACATCAAGATCATAGATGTTTTCCACTATAGCCTTAATCGCCTGTTTGTCAGATTCCGCTAGTCCGCCGCTAGTATTTAATTTCAGCCAATCGCCGTTATAATATTTAAACAAGATAAAACCGAGCATATCCTCGTCCAGTTTTAAATAGGTTCGACCTATACTCAGATAAATTTGAATATTCAAATCCTCGCTATAAGGCAAGCTAGCTGGAAGATTAATGCTGCCGGATAAAACATCAAAAAGATTATTCACGATTACCTGTTTAACTTTATTGGGCGCTAGATTCTCTTCAATTTCACAGGCTGCCATAATCAACAGCCAATTAATAAGATGATTTTTCTCATTAATCAAGTCTTTAACCTTTTTAATATCGGTTTTAAGATTTAAAGAAGTGTTGATTTTATCAGATAGCTCATTTTTTAAATAAAGATACTTTTCTAAAAGAGCGGCGATTTCTCCAATTTTTTCCTCCGGAATTTTATCATTCGGCAAATATCCGCCTCTGATCAGTTCTGTCAGTAAATGGTTAGACAAGCCCTCCCCGTCGATATCCTTAATAACCCCTTCGATGACTACTTGGCGTTTTAAAATTCTCGCAATAGCATTTTTTCTTAAACGATGTTCTTCGTCGTAGTCGACCGCATTGCGGATTTTTTCATAGAAAAAAGCGACCCGGGAAATAAGACTGGAAACTCTTATTTTAGGCGTATCATCGTCAATTTCCTCTTTTTTTAGCTGTTCGCTGTAGATTACTTGAAAAAGCTTTTTAGCGCTTTCATTCAGCTCTACCGAAGCAAACGACTCTTGTTTTCTGATTAAATTTGGGCTAACCATATAAAAAATAATAGTCCTAAAGACAATATTATTGTATCTTTTTCGGCCGTAAAAAGCAAGCTCCCCTGGGGCATAAAAGTGCTTGACAGGGGCGAAGATATTTTGTATGATTAGTTTAGATGAAAATATGGCCGCAAGGTCATTTTTAAATACCAATTTTAGCTAATATGAACAAACTAACGAACTACATCAAAGAATCGATTATCGAGATGAAAAAAGTTACCTGGCCGACCAAAAAAGAGACGCGTAATTATACTGTTTTGGTTATCGGAATCAGTATTGCGGCCATGCTCTTTTTAGGCGCTTGGGATTGGATATTTACCACCGGCTTCCAAATGCTTATCGTCCGTTAATCGTTTTCTTAAAATTTTAAATTAATTGCCCGTCTTTTTTGCAGCGGGCGCCTATATTTTAAAAATATGGCCAAACAATTATTAAACCAGGGCAGACGTTGGTATGTCATCCATACTTATTCTGGTTACGAAGAAAACGTTGCTCAAAATTTAAAACAAAGAGTTGAGTCTTTAGACATGGAAGATAAGATTTTCAATATCCTTATCCCGACCGAAAAGAAAATTAAGATTAAAAATGGCAAACGCAAAGTAACTGAAGAAAAAATCTTCCCCGGCTATATTCTAGTAGAAATGATTGTAACCGATGAATCTTGGTATATTGTCCGCAATACTCCGAATGTAACCGGCTTTATCGGTACCGGAACCATCCCGACTCCGATTGGCGAAGAAGAAGTTAAAGCTCTTCAGAAAAGAATGGGTGTCGAAGATCCGAAATTTCAAATCGACGTTGTGGTTGGCAGCCCGGTTAAAATCAACGAAGGACCATTTAAGAATATGGAAGGAAAGGTTACCGCTGTTGATGAGGCGCGCGGAAAAGTTAAAGTGTCCGTTTCCCTCTTCGGCCGTGAAACGCCAGTGGAATTAGATTTTTTACAGATTAAGAAAATATAAGTTAACAGATCGCGGGCGATGCTTCTACGCCTAGCGTTTAAAAAAATAATATGGCAAAGAAAATAAAAACTAAAATTAAATTGCAAATCGCCGGCGGTCAAGCTAACCCCGCTCCTCCAGTCGGTCCGGCCTTAGGTCAACACGGTTTAAATATCGCTGAATTCTGTAAAGATTTTAACGATAAAACTAAAGATAAAATGGGCGATGTTGTGCCGGTAGAAATTACCGTTTATGAGGATAGAAGTTATTCTTTTATTCTAAAAACTTCTCCGGCCTCAGAGTTAATCAAGAAAGCCGCCGGAATTAAAAAAGGCTCAGGCAAGCCGTTAACCGAGAAAGTTGGCTCTATTACTCAGGCTCAGCTTGAAGAAATCGCGAAAGCGAAAATGGCTGACTTAAGCGCTCATGATATTGAAGCCGCAAAAAGCATTATCGCCGGAACCGCTCGTCAAATGGGCGTTGATATTAAATAATTACTAATTAACTTGTGGGAGTCCGCCTTGGACGGACGACTACCACGAAAAATTATATGGCTAAAAAAGAAACTGCCCCGAAAGAGGCAAAATCAACCGCGAAAAAAGTGGTTAAAAAAATTACTAAGAAAAAAGCTGATTATTCGACAATCTACGATAGATTTAAAGTTTATCCTATTCAAGAAGCCTTAGAAATCGTTAAAAAAATCAGCAAGACCAAATTCGACGCTTCAGTTGAAGTTCATTTCCGCTTAGGCATCAATACTAAAAAAGGCGACCAGCAAGTTCGTGGCGCCGTTAGCCTGCCTCATGGAACCGGCAAGACGGTTAAAATCGCGGCTTTCGTCTCTTCTGAAAATGAAAAAGCGGTTAAAGCTGCCGGGGCTGATTATGTCGGCGGCGAAGATTTAGTCGCTGAAATTAAGAAGACTGAGAAAACCGATTTTCAAGTCGCTATCGCCGAACCAGCGATGATGAAAAATCTGGCAGTGATTGCTAAGATTTTAGGAACACGCGGCTTAATGCCTTCTCCTAAAAATGATACCGTTACTATGAATCCCGTCAAAGCGGTCGAGGAATTAAAGAAAGGCAAAATCAGTTTTAAAAATGATGATACTGCTAATGTCCACGCCGTCATCGGCAAGATCAGTTTCGATAATACAAAATTATTAGAAAACTACGCCGCCTTAGTTGATATTATTCGCAAATCAAAACCAGCTGCTTCCAAAGGCTCTTTCATTAAGAACATCAGCATTTCTTCTTCAATGAGCGCTGGCGTCAAAGTTGAGCTATAATATTTTCTGAATATTGATATCAAAAACAATCCCGTCTCCACGGGATTGTTTTTTTTAATTAGCTTTTAGGGCCTGAAATAAAGGAATTTATCTCTATAATAGCCCTATTGACTAATGAGAAAAAATAGGATATAATTGTTCTCAGGTAAGCTATTTTAAGAAAAGCGGCCATAAACCGTTTTTTATTTAAAATAAGGTCGTCTTACGTTTTATTAAGAAGTAAGCAAGCAAACAAAATGAAGAAGTTATTCGTCGGTGGCTTGAATTTCAAGACTACCGAACAAACACTAGCCGAGGCTTTCTCCAAGGCTGGAACTGTTCTATCAGCTGTTATCATCATGGACCGCTTAACCAACCGCTCTAAGGGCTTTGGTTTCGTCGAAATGGAAAATGATGCAGAAGCTGATGCAGCAATTGCTATGTACCACGAACAAGAATTAGACGGACGTAAAGTGGTCGTTAATGAAGCTCGTCCTCTAGAAAAAAGATTCTAATAAATCTTAGTTCATTGAAGATACAGCAAAAAAGACGCCCCGTAAGGGGCGTCTTTTGTATTTAAATCAGTTTCATTATTTAAGCTTTTGATTTCTTGTTATTACCTACAGTCTTCGAGGTCTTCTTGGCAGTCTTGGATATTTTCTTGTTATCCTTTTTTCCAAAAGAAGGTTCTACAACTTGGCTGTTTTCATAGTCAGCGATTGCTTTTTGCAGACCCTGAACAGCCATGACTGAACAGTGGACCTTCTGATGAGGTAAACCTCCTAAATCGTTAACAACTTTCTCCCATTTATATTTTTTAGCCTCTTCAATCGTCATTCCTTTGACTTTCTCAGTTAAAACAGAAGCGGTAGCGATATTAGAAGCGCAACCAAAAGATAAAAATTTTACATCCTTTATTTTTCCCTTCTCAACTTTTAAGAAAAAATCTAATTGGTCTCCGCAGACCATATTCCCGATTTGAGCATAACCGTCAGGGTTCTTAATCTGGCCGACGTTTTTCGGCTCCAGGAAATGCTTCATGGTTTTTTTTGTATAATTAAGCGCCATATATTTATTATTTATTTTATTAAATTTATAAAATACACTCTATCTAATAGGACTAAAACTACGTAAACGTTTAACAGTCTTCTTTAAGCATTTAATAGTATAGTCAACCTCTGCTTTAGTGTTAAATCTGCCAAAAGAGAATCTAATATTACTATTCAACTTATTCTTATCCAATCCAATTGCTCTTAGAACATAGGAAGCACGAAGATCGGTAGCCGAGCAAGCCGAGCCAGTTGAGACGCAAATACCCTTAGTCGATAAATCAATTAAAATCGCCTCCCCTTCAATAGAGCCAAACATGACATTTAAATTAGCCGGTACGCGATGTTTCATTGAACCATTAAGTTCCAGGCCGGCAATTTCTTTATTCAATCTATTCCAAAAATAATCACGCAAACTTTTAACTTTTTTTAAATAGGCACTCCTTTCTTTGTAGGCTATCTCTAAAGCAGCCGCTAAGCCAATTATCCCAGGCATATTATAAGTCCCGGCCCGTAAGCCACCTTCCTGTCCGCCGCCAATAATCAGCGGCTTAACTTTAATGCCTTTAGCGATATAAGCGACTCCGACTCCTTTAGGGCCATAGAATTTATGGCCGGATAAACTAAGTAGATCTATCCCCATTTTCTTAATGTCGATTTTGAGATACGGGACGGCCTGGACAGCGTCAGTATGAAAATAGGCGCCATATTTATGAGCAACTTTGGCTAAAGCAGCAATATCATTAATTGTTCCGATTTCATTATTAACGGTCATAATAGAGACTAAAATAGTCTCTTTATCAATAACCTTCTCTAGAGCTTCAGGGGTAACTATTCCCTCTTTATTTGCTTCCGCATAGGCGATTTGAAATCCGGCTCGAGCAAGTTCATTGGCTGATTCGCGCACGCAAGGATGCTCGATATTAGAGACAACTATTTTATTACCTTTTGCTTGGTTAGCCAAGGCGACACCCTTTAAAATAAGATTATTAGCCTCGCTAGCACCTGAGGTGAAAACAACGCTTTCTGCCCTACCACCTATCAGCTTAGCGACTCTTTCCTTAGCCTTCTGGAGGTCTAAATAAGCCTCTTGGCCAAGATAATGAATAGAAGAGGCATTTCCGTATTGTTTGTCAAAATAAGGCTTCATAGCCTTAAAAACACGCTCGTCGAGACGGGTCGTCGCGGCGTTATCTAAGTATATTTTCATAAATTATTGATTATTAATTTAGCTTTATTATTATAGCAAAATCGGTCATTTTCAACCACTATTGACTTTTTATTGTATTTGTGATATAATAGTATAATTATTCACTGGAGATTCTGCCCACACCAAGTTGGACAGCAGTGTTTAATAGTTATTTAAAAAATTAAAAAATGAAAACAAAAGAAGACCTTGGCGCTGATTTACAGAAGCATGCCAAAGAAATGGTGCGGTCACAAAAACGATCAAAGCAAACACTATTTTTTGTAACGCCATTATTTCTGCTTGCGATACTTTTGATTCTTTTTCCTTCCAGCCCCTTGAATATGGATAATGGTGCCCTGCTGGCATCATATGGGGTGTTTTTTCTTTTTTTTGTTATTTTTATTAACTTCATTTTACCAATTGGCAAAATTTCTGAGGAGAAGGTAGAAAAATATTTTAAAGAAAAGCTTTCCCAAAAAATAAAGGACAACACGGAAGAACTGGCTCAAGTTAGCGAAAGAAAGAGTGAACTTGAGGAGGAATTAAAAATCTTAAAAGAAATCGAAAATGAAAAGTGAAAATGAACTAAAAGAAATTTGCGACAAAGAAAACAAAATTCAATCAATCAAAGATTGTTTGAATATATTGTTTTTTGCTGTCTCTGCCATTGTAGCTGTAATATGCTGCCAGTCAATAACCGCGCAAACAGTCGACCACGGCAAAACTGAGGTAATAACAATTATTGTTACCCTGTCAATTTTTGCCGGCTTGCTGATTTCCGGTTATTTCTACAGCAAATTTTTATCAAAAAAATTGGACAAGCTTTGGGAGCAAAAAAAATTATTGTTCTAAAATTTGTCTTATTTGATAAAAAAGAGGAGGATAAAACACGAGCCTCCTTTTTTATTTGAAAAATATCTTTCAAAAAAACCGGAAACCTTATTCCGGTTTTTTCATAGCTAATTTTTAATTTTTTACTACTTCAACAAGTCAATGCTCAAAATAACTATATCCTCTAACGGTCTGTCATTCATACCCGTTTCGGTTGCTTCAATCTTTTTAACTATATCCATTCCGGCTACAACCTGGCCAAAGTTAGTATGTCTGCCGTCTAACCAAGATGTTTCGGGTGCGGTAACGATAAAGAATTGAGAACCGTTGGTATCAGGACCAGCGTTAGCCATTGCCAGACTACCAGCGACTAATTTTTTATCATTAAATTCATCAGCAAAACGATAGTTAGGCCCGCCTGTTCCCCAATAACGTGCATCGGACTCCTTACTTAAAGGATCCCCCCCTTGAATCATAAAATCGGCAATAACGCGATGAAACTTCGTTCCGTTATAAAATCCGGCTTTAGCAAGATTCAAAAAATTATTAACAGTTACTGGCGACTCGGCCGCATATAATTTGACGGTAATATCGCCTTGGTTAGTCTTGATGATAGCCTGTGAATATTCTTTAGTTAAATCTGGTTGCTCATTAGGGGGAAGAATTTGAAAATTTTCGTTCATATTAGTTTGATTATTAAGATTATTAATTTCATTATTTGATTCCGAGACTTTCCCTTCTTGACTAGAAATTATGTCATTGTTTAAAGCGATTGAAGATGCGCCTCCCTCGCCTAAACTTGAGCCTAAAGATTCAGAAAGATTATCCTGGTTTAAAACATTATCGCTTTCTACTCGGCCACAAGCTGATAAGCTAAAAGCAAAAACAAGCAGAAAAAAACTAAAAAATATTTTCTTCATAATTTTTTATATTAAACTTTATAATTTCTTTTTATTTTTTTATCGTCTTCCTGCCGTCTGTCGTCAATTACTTCCCTGGCCTTTTCACGTAGTTCAGCTAACTCTAAATTATTCAACTCCTTGGCTCTTTTTTCTAATATTTTCTTAGTATTGATATCGGGATTTTCAATTGCTTCTGCCAAAAGAACATCTAAAATCGCACCGATTTTTGGGCCAGGAGCAATCTTTAATAGGTTCATAATGTCTTCCCCGTTTATCTTGAGCATTTTAACAGAAACTGGATCATTCTGGACCTTCTCCATCATGTATTGCAGATGACGAAGCTTATACGGCATAGCTTTAGGCGTTCCGGAGCCAAGTCTATCAGCAATCCGAAGATCGATTAAGTCTTTTAAATTCTCACGACCAACTTTGGCAATTAAGCGACGCACGGAAGCAGCGGTCACCTCTCCGACATTATAATAGAACATGTGGTTTTTAACAAGATTGACCACTCTTTCCTGTTCAGCGGCGGAAAATTTCAAGCGCGCCATAATGCGGGCCACCATTTTGGCGCCTAAATACTCATGGTTATAAAAAGTCGCAATGCCATCAATTATTTTTCTAGTCTTCGGCTTAGCCACATCATGTAAAAGCGCCGCTAACCTAACCGCCCAGTCTTTACTAGGGCAATGTTTTAAAGCTAATAGATTATGCTGAAAAACATGATAGATATGATGCCTATCTTGTTTAACGCCAACTCCTTGTTCAAGTTCCGGTAAAATGTATTGCAATAATTTACACTCATGAAGCATTTTTATGCCCTCATAGGGTCGATCTGAAGAGAGAATTTTAATCAGTTCATCCCTAATTCTTTCTTGAGAAACAAATTTTAAACTACCCGCTAATTTAACAATCGCTCTTTGGGTCTTCGGCTCGAGCTCAAAATTAAGCTGAGCGCTAAAACGAATTGCTCTTAACATTCTTAAGGCGTCTTCTTTAAAACGATCACTCGGCTCACCGACGGCTCTAATGATTTTTAATTTAATATCTTTTTGACCGCCGAATAAATCAACTATTTCTTTAGGATTACGCGGATTAAGCGCTAAGGCATTAACAGTAAAATCACGGCGCTCTAAATCTTTATCCAATTCTGTTTCAAAACGAACTTCATCGGGATGGCGATGGTTTGAATAGCCTTGCTCGCTGCGATAGGTAGTTATTTCCAAAACGTCTTCCAGTTCTCCCTTCTCCTCTCCTTTTTGTAACGCTTTCCTAATCGGCAGCAAAACTGTCCCAAAATTATTTTCGTATTTAGCGTCACTGAAAATGCCGAGTAATTCTTCCGGCTTAGCGTTGGTGGTTATGTCCCAGTCTTTAGGAGTTTTCCCCATTAAAAAATCTCGGACGCAGCCGCCGACAATATAGGCCTCGTAGCCTGAGGCCTGAATAGTACTGGTAGTTTTTAGAACGTAATCTGGGATCATGATTTTCAATAATAATTATTTACTCCTGTTCTTTCATTATACTCATTTTAACCGTTAAATACGGCAAGGCTTTTAATTTAGCTTCTAGCTCAGCGATTTTTGGCCCATCACCTTCAACTGCTAAAACTATTAGTCCAAGACAATGCTCAAAGCAGTTACGCTGCACATTAACACCAAGACGAGAGATAATCAAGTGTCCCTCCTGGCTAAGAAGCTTGTTCAATTCCTCATGAGCAGCCTGTCTATCAGTTGCTAAAATAGAGATAGTCGCTAAAATTCTGGACATAAAAATTTTATTATTAATTATTTATGAGATTACTTCCCTTTTGGTTTTGAGAGTTTTAGGGACGAACCATTTGATTTATTAAACTTGGTATAAATAAGTTGTTTGGTTAATTTATTTTTCTTAACAAAATCATAATACTTAGTCATCTCTTTATTTTCATGAGCACGGCGCAGCGGGCGCTTCTGATCAATTTTATAAAGACCTTCTAAGCGCTTACGGCGAATTTCCGCTGTCGTTGGAATTGGTTGACCGCCTCCACCTAGACATCCACCCGGACAAGTCATCACTTCTATATAATGGTAGTCTTTTAACTTTGGCAAAACCTTATCAATATTACCAATCCCATTTACAACCCCTACCTTCAACTTATAACCGCCAAGATTAACTTTAGCTGCTTTAAAACCTTTTAGCCCCCTCACCTCTGTAAATTCTAAGCGGCTCTCGCATTTTTCATCCTTACTTGAAGCACAAATCAAGGCATTAGCAGTTCTAAGTGCCGACTCCATCACTCCGCCCGAGGCGCCATAAATGGCGGCAGCGCCAGTACCAGAGTTAAACAAGCGATCACTAGATGAGTCTTTCAATCTAGCAAAATCAATCCGATTTTTTTTAATCAGATAAGCGATTTCTCGCGTCGTTAAAACAATATCCACGAGCGGACGTCCTTTCCAAAAAAGCTCTTGGCGGGACGCTTCGTATTTTTTAGCCGTACACGGCATAATGGAAACTAGAATAACATTTTCCGGTTTAACACCTTTTTTCTCAGCCCAATATGATTTAATAGCACCGGCTAAATGGATATGGGGAGAGCGAGAAATAGTTAGATTAGGAAGTAGCTCCGGATGATAAAATTCGGCGTAGGCGACCCAGGCCGGACAACATGACGTCATCATCGGAAAAACCGCTTTCTTATCATGCAATCTTTCCAGTAATTCCTCAGCTTCAACAATAGTCGTTATATCAGCCCCAAAATTAACATCGAAAACTTGCTGGCAGCCTAATTTCTTTAAAGCTGTGACAATTTTTCCTTCACAATTTTCGCCATACGGCAAGCCAAATTCTTCACCCAGTGCAACTCTAACTGAAGGCGCAAATTGAGCGACAACAATTTTCTTTTTATCCTGCAAAGCTTTTTCTAGTAAATCGCCATGATACTGTTCTTGAGCGGAGGCGACCGGACAATGCAGAGCGCACTGACCGCAATAAATACAAGCCGTTTTTTTGTCTCTAACTGGAGCGACTTCTTGACCGGTACCGCGACCGGATATCTCCAAATAATTTATTTTTTGAATAGTTGAGCAGGCCTCGATACAATTACGGCAGTCTATGCACTGGCTACCATCTATTTCAACGGCATTAGCAAACTTATATACTGGACGCTTTGATTTACGCGGGGCGAAGCGATTAATCTTTATTTTATACTTTGAAGCTAGTTTAAGTAATTCGCAATCAAAGCGGAAAGTACAATCGGCGCATTTAAGCTCGTGCTCTGCGAAAATAAGTTCCAGATTAAGGAGACGTGCTTTTCTAACTCGCTCTGAATCAGTAAAAATCTGCATGCCGTCTTCGACTAAAGTCGAACAAGCGGTCGCTAAATTACTACGCCCTTTTATTTCCACAACGCAAATGCGACAATTCGCCTGGACTTTCAAATCAGGGTGGTGACAAAGCGTGGGGACTACAAAACCGTTAGCTTCAGCGACGGCTAAAATAGTCTGGCCGGTTTGCCAGCGGACTGTTTTGTTATTAATTTTAACTGACATTATTTTTTAATATTAACTAAATCGCGATAGATTGTATAAGAAAATAACATGGCCATCGGACCTATTAAATAAGAAATTATTTGAACAACAATGTTCCAAACATTCCAGAACCAGCTATTTTCAACCGCCATTATGCCCGGAATAGAAATTAACATCATGAACAACCACAGTATTAAAGAGAATCCTAAAACTCGACCAGCCACTGGCCACCAATACCCCTTAACCAAGGCTTTACTTCTCTTAATGGCCGCCATTCCCTTCTTATCTTCAAAAAAGAAAGCGTAAACAGCAAGGGAGTAATAAATTGAAAAAATAATACCGGGAATGATAAGTAATAATGACCAAAATATCACAAAAATCGTAACTGTTATTGAAAGAGCGAGATATGCCCAGACAAGAGGACGTGCTTCTTTAAACGATTCCTTAGCTGACCCTACAAAATTTTTCTTCAAAAAAACAAACATGCCGGAATAAGCCTGCATGAAGAAAAAAATCATAAAACCTCCGGCTATTACAGCAATGGTAGCTAGGGCCACTTTTACTAAAGCTGAATCAATAACGGTTGTAAGAAAAATAACTACTAACCCAACCCCTAAAGGAATTAGAGAATAATACATTCCCCAAAGATAAATTTCGACAAACTTGCGCAAATTTCTCCACCAATCATTGATAGAGTTTTCCAGTAAAGAAAAGAACGAGGTTAGCTTAGGTCGAGAAGATAATTTATTCTCCTCGGCCTGATTAGCGCTTGGAGTCTGCTCATTTTGACTAGCCTCCAGAGCTTGATTGTTTTCCATAAAATTAAAGTTAAATTACTTTCTTAATATATTTGAAAAATAACTGCGAATTGGAACGGGCAGAGATCGGCCCAAGTAGCAAAAACTAGCTTCATCGAGAAAATCTACCAAGTCTTTAAATAATTGCTCATCAAATTTATCAGCATTGACTAATTCCCAAAGTCGATACGTCCCCTCTCGGCAAGTAGTACATTGACCGCAACTTTGTTCATGAAAGAAATTAAGCCAATAACGAATTAATTTTAAGTGATCGGTTTTAAGCGCATCGTAAACCATAATGGACCCAACGCCGCCAACTGGCCTATCAAGCTGGTTAAAGTGTAAAACTTCCCCGGCCGCTCCGCCGCCAACTTGAACAAAAAACTTAACAGACGGTAAATTGCCGGTTTTTTCAAGGATTTCTCTAATAGTTAAGGAATTAGGCAGCTCGAAAACACCCCGACGACGAACAGCGCCAGTTACCGTGTAAAAGCGTTGACCCTTATATTTTCCACGAGCGACTAAACTAACGTTATAAAAAGTTTCCGTATTATTAACTAAAGTCGGTTCGCCAAATAAGCCTTGAACAGTCGGATACGGCGGCTTTAAGCGTGGCTCTATCTTTTTTCCTTCGATTAAGTTAAGCAATGCCGTTTCTTCCCCGCTAATATAAGTTAGGTCTAGTTGCTTAACAATAAAAACTAATTTTTTAGCCAAGACGGAATATTTTTTTAACTCTAAAACTTTTTTTAAGCCTGGCGCATATTTTGCGTAGTAATCATGGTTGAGAAAAAAATAAACGCTTTTAATTTTATCTTTACCTAAAAAATCTAAAGCGACAGAAGCGCCGTTAATGACCTCTTCCGGATATTTATTAATAATAAAACCATCCTTATCAACCCCCGGTTCCCCTTCGGCGCCATTAATAACAATATACCCGGTCTTCTTTTTGCGTAGCGCCTCCTTAACCGCCGCCCATTTTTTAGCAACCGGAAAAGACGCTCCGCCGCGACCAACTAACTCGGCGTCAATAATTTTTGATAAAATGTCGTTTTTCTCCGGCATAAGAACTTAATATTCTTAAAAACAAACTTATTTTAAGAATTTTTTCATGTAAGCTGCTAAATCGACTAAACGATTTGAGTACCCCCATTCATTATCATACCAAGCAACCACTTTCAGTAAATCGCCGCCGACTAAAGCGGTTGATTTCAAATCAACAATAGAGCTATACGGATTGCCGACAATATCACTAGAAACTAATTCTTCATTACTAGCCTCTAACACTCCCTTTAATTTTCCTTTGGACGCTTTAATAAATTCCGCGTTAACTGCTTCAATAGTGGTTTTTTTATTAAGCAAATAAGTAACATCACATAAAGATCCGACCGGAACTGGGACGCGTAGCGCCATGCCGTCGAACTTTCCTTTTAAGGCCGGGATAGTTTCAGAAACAGCGA
Source organism: uncultured Gammaproteobacteria bacterium (assembly GCA_964587195.1). GTDB lineage: Bacteria > Patescibacteriota > Patescibacteriia > Patescibacteriales > UBA12465 > UBA12465. The sequence continues at coordinate 32,514 of CAZPKN010000010.1, forward strand.
CGGCCGCGCCGGTCGTCGTCGGTACAATATTAACCGCCGCGCCGCGCGCTCGGCGCAAATCTTTATGAGGACCGTCAACTAAATTCTGATCGGCTGTATAAGCATGAACTGTCGACATCAAAGCCTTCTTGATTCCGAACTTTTCCTTAACAACCATAGTGGCCGGCGCTAAACAATTAGTCGTGCAGGAGGCACAGGATAAAACATCATCACTCTTATTTAATTTTCCCTCATTAACGCCAATCACAATAGTTTTGCAGCCTTTGCCCGGAGCAGAAATAATTACTTTTTTAGCACCAGCAGTTAAATGAATAGCGGCATCTTCTTTACCACGAAAACGTCCAGTACATTCTAAAACTACATCAACCTTTAACTTTTTCCATGGCAAATTAGCCGGATCCTTTTCCGAAAATACTGGATATTTCTGTCCTTTAACAATAATTGCCTCTTTAGTATGGCCGACTTTATGAGCGTATTTGCCGTAACAAGAATCATATTGTAAAAGCTGCGCCAATGTCGTCGTATCGGTTAAATCATTAATCGCCACGACATTTAATTTCGGATAAGAATCTAAAATAATTTTAAACGAAGCGCGTCCGATGCGCCCGAAACCGTTAATGGCAATATTGATTTTTTTGTTGAACATAATTTGAAATATTAATTATAAATACTTGATAATTATAACATATTTTCCGGGAATACAAAAATGCGCTTTCTCTAAAGCGCATTTTAAAATTGTTAGCGATAAGCTGTAAAATAGCGGCTATTTATGACCCTTTTTATGATGGCGGTTAATATCCACCTCGATAACAATGTCCCTGTCGCCCGCCTTTTCGGCCGGGATTTTAACATCAACGGTCTGTTTTAAAATATGGTGGCCGACAACGACGCCGCGCATCCCGTCGACATTAACTTTTGTCCCAACCGGTGGCAACTTCCCGGCCATTTCTTTATAACCTTCGTACTCATAAGAAAGACAGCACATCAAACGTCCGCACATCCCGGAAATCCTTTCGCTGCCGCGATGAACGACTTGCTGGGCTTCAGCCATTTCTGAAGTAATCGAAGAAAATTCATCTAAAAATCCTCGACAGCAAAGCCCGCGTCCGCAAGGACCGCAATCACCGGTAATTCTTGCTTCATCGCGTGTGCCGATTTGCGTTAGACGGATATTAGCGCCGAAGTGCGAGGCTAAATCTTTAACTAACTCTCGAAAATCAACCCGGCCATCAGAAATAAAAGCAAAATTCATTCGTCCGCCCTGAAAAGAAAAATGGACATCAACTAATTTCATCGGGAGTTCATACTGAAGAATTTTTTCCCGGCAGAATTGCAGCGTTTCCTCTTTCTTTATATGATCAGGTAAGACGGCAATATCATCATAAGACGCTAGCCGGATTATCGGCTTAAGCGCACGCTCTTCGCCAGTTGTTTCTTTTTGATCAGCAAGCGCCAATACCTTACCTAATTCTAAGCCCAATTCGGTTTCAACTATTACACAATCACCAGCGGCAACATCCAAGCCGCCCAAAGAAAAACTATAGGCCTTATCCCAAGGAGCGAATTGTACTTGCGCGTATTTCATAAATAGCAATAAGCCGAAATTTCTTTCGGCTTATTTAAGAGTTATGGTTTAGAGAGAATAGCGGATAAACTTTAAAATATTAGCCCCGCCCAGAATATCTTTTACTTTCTTCTTGTCGTCTTTAATATATTCCTGATCTATTAAGCAAACTTCGCTGTAGTATTTAGCGGCTTTGCCTTCTAGAATCTTCTCTATCATCGCCTCCGGCTTACCTTCTTTAAGAAGCTGTTCTTTATAAATTTCTTTTTCTCTGTTTAATTCTTCCGGATCAACTTCTGAAGAAGTTAAATATTTAGGACTGGCGGCCGCAACTTGCATCGCTAAATCAGCCGCTAATTCAGTTTGGCCGGCTTTATCTAAAGCGATTAAAACGCCAATCTTGCCGCCTAAGTGAGAATAAGCAGCGACAGTTTCTCCGCTTAAAATATCAAAGCGCTTAACGCTCATCTTTTCTCCAATGGTGCCGCTTAAATTATTTAAATCTTCTTGAACAGTTCCAACTGACATTTTTAGAGATAATAATTCCTCTAAACTGGCCGGCTTATTGTTCTTAATAATCTCTAACACACCATCAGCAAATTCTTGAAATTTTTCATTACGAGACACAAAATCGGTTTCCGAATTAAGTTCAACAATATAAGCTTCTGTTCCGGTATCGTTGGTGCCGACTTTAATAACGCCTTCATTGGTATCCCTATCGGTTCTTTTAGCCGCCTTAGCAATTCCCTTTTTTCTCAAGATATCAACGGCGGCTTCTAAATCATTATTCGCTTCTTTAAGAGCCTTCTGGCAATCGACCATCCCCGCGCCGGTCATTTCGCGCAGTTGTTTGATTAATTCCATATTTTTAAAGTTAAAATTTATGAGTTATATTTAGGCGCTTCAAACGCTTAAATTTAAGTTTATTTACGGCTGGCTAAAACGGAATCGCGAATCGCATCAACAATCAACTTAATAGTTTTAGTCGAGTCGTCATTAGCCGGAATCGGATAAGTAACTTCTTCCGGATTAACATTAGTATCGCAAATCGCAATGATAGGAATATTTTTCTGCTGAGCCTCGCGCACGGCTGTTTCTTCTTCTTTAATATCCCAAACGAATAAAGCGTCCGGTAATTTATTTAAAGAAGCTAAGCCGCCAACGCGCATTTCTAGTTTCTTAATTTCTCTATCAAATTCTAGTCTTTCTTTCTTAGTATATTTATCAAGTTTGCCGGTCTCTTTCTTCTCAATTAAATCAAGATATTTCTTAACCGACTTTTTAACAACTAAAAAGTTAGTTAAATAACCGCCTAGCCATTTACCAACGATATACGGCTGAGCAATTTCCTCGGCCAGCT
>CAZPKN010000011.1:0-32102 GCA_964587195.1 uncultured Gammaproteobacteria bacterium
ATCGGCAGTATCGTTAGCCCTAACTAAAATGGCAAAGTTCGACCAATCGGCCTCGCCTTTTTTACTATCCTCGTTATAAATTTCTAAAATTTTCTGAGCGACAAAAGCCGTTTCATCGGCCGCCGTCTCAAAATTATAGAAACTAACTGGAGCTTCTTTAGTTTGCAACTTATTAATTCTACCTTGAGCTGCCAACCGCTTATTGATTTTAAGTCTCTCCTCTAAGCGATTAGGGTTATTATGCTGGATAAACTTATATGAGTAATCTAAAATATCCTGGCGGGAGCGATAATTATCAGTGAGAATAATTTCGGCGGCTTTAGGGAAATCGTCCTTAAACTGCATGATGTTAGAAATTGAGGCGCCGCGAAATTTATAAATCGCCTGATCATCGTCGCCGACCACTACTAAATTATTCTTTGGGGCGGCTAATAATTTAATCAACTCATATTGCGCCCAATTAGTATCCTGAAACTCATCAACCATGATATAGCGAAATTTAGCTCGATAGTATTTTAAGATATTAGGGCGAGTTGTCAGCAAGCGAAGCGTATAAATAATTAAATCGCCAAAGTCTAAAAAACCATTGTCTAATAATAATCGATTATAGACTTGATATGCTCCGGCTAATTCTTTAATTCGAGCCGCTTCAAGGCCATCATCATCTTCACTACCCTCCTCATCAGACGGCTGCTTTGTTTTACTCTTGCCCTTGTTTTTAATAGCCTTATCAGGATTAACTTTTAATCCGCCTTTCTCTAGCTGAGCGGCATAAGCTAAATATTCATCGGGAGAAATATTTTCATCTTTCAGGCGAGAAAAATGCCGTAAGAGCTCGGAAATAAATTTCGTCGGATTGCCGAGCGGCCGATAATAATCCAGATTGAATTTATCTAAATTCTTTTTAACTAAAATCCACTGATCAGTATCAGTTAATAATTTAAAATTAGCCGGCAGGCCAATATCAAGCGCATGCTCCTTAAGCAAGCGTTCGCTAAAACTATGGAAAGTATTAATCCATAAATCTAAGTAACCATAAGGCAATACTTTATCCGCCCTTTCTTCCATTTCGCCGGCCGCTTTTTCCGTAAAAGTTAACAACAAAGTTTCTTCGCCGCTGGCTTTTTTTTCAGTAATTAAATAGGCCAGCCGATTGATTAAAACGGTTGTTTTTCCAGTACCAGCGCCAGCGACTATCAAAAGCGGCCCATTATCATGAGTCACGGCGCTTAATTGCCCGGGATTTAAGTTTTTTAAAAGCTCACTCGACATGAAAAATTAATTATAGATGAAGAATGGCTTTAATTTTCTTTTCATTAACATTGCCGATAATGGCTAAGTTCAGATGGCGATTGACGAAAATCTGACGAGCGACTTTTTGAATATCAAGAGCGGAAATTTTCTTTATCTTTTTAATCAGCTCTCCCGGGGTAAGAATATTTTTTCTATACATCGCTTGTTGAGCATACCAATTAGCTAAATTATCGCTAGCCTCCATCTGTAAGGCTACTCGCCCTTGCAGAATGTCTTTAGCGCGGCGCAATTCTTTTTCCGGAATAACTTCCGTAGTTAGTTTTTTATATTCTTCTAAAATTATTTTTATAGCCATTTCTATCTTATCGCGCGGTACGCCAGCTTGGGTCGCTAAATAGCCGGAATCGGAATAAAACTCATTGCTGGTCCGAACAAAATAAGCTAAACCATTGCGTTCCCGTAAATTAATAAATAAGCGCGAGCTCATTGAGCCGCCTAAAATTACGGCTAGCAGCTTTAGCTTAAATTCGTCAGGATGGTCAATCTTAACTGTTCTGACGCCCAGCGCAAGAGTTAATTGATCGGTTTTCTTAGGCACAACTTTTAACTGCGGAAAAGATTGTTTTTCGACTAAGCGAGGTTTATCTTGATAATTATGCCTTTTAAAGCCAGCAAAAAGCCGGCTGACGATTTTTTTATCAGCTGGCTTCACCGCTCCGGCCACAACGATATAAGCGCTGCGACTACCATATTGTTGATGTAAATAATCCAAGAAATCTTGGCGCTTGAAACGGCGAATATTTTCCTTGGTTCCGATAGTTTCCCAGCCCGCCGAGGTATCGCCATAAAGACAGGCCTCAAATACGTCCTCAATATGCATACGAGGATTATCCTGATACATATTCAGCTCTTCAATAATAACTCCCTTTTCCCTGTCTATTTCCTGTTCATCAAACAGCGAATTAAAAAGCATATCGCTTAAAATATGCAAAGCCTTATTTAATTTATTATTAGCGACCTTAAACCAATAACCGGTATATTCTTTAGAAGTAAAAGCGTTATATTCTCCCCCCAGAGTATCCATCTCACTGGATAGAGCTAACGTATTTGGCCTATTTTTCGTCCCTTTGAAAAACATATGCTCTAAAAAATGTGATAGGCCGCTCGTGGCGCGAGTTTCATTTTTAGAGCCAGTTTTAAAGATCACCAGGGCAGTAGTCGTTTTCGCGCCCTTAATCGGAATGGTTATTAATGGCACTTTATTTGACAGAATTTCCTTTTTGTAACTATTCATAAATTAATTGATAATTTTAATAAGCTGTTCTAAACTTATCATATTTTTGCTATAATTTAAAGGCGGAGACCAGCTCCCTTTTTATTAATGATAATTATATGTCTTATAAACTAAGCGACAAAAACATCGTCCTAAACCATGGCCGCCAATACAAAATCCCGGCAGTTAAAGATATGCCGGATGATGAGAAGCCACGCGAAAAAATGGTCCAAAACGGAGCCGGTTCTTTAAGCGCTGCCGAGCTTTTAGCGGTTGTGCTCGGCGTCGGGACTAAAAAAGAAGAGGTTTTTTCGATGGCTAGCCGCTTACTACGCGAATACGGCGAAAAGGGCGTTGCCTACCAAAAAGATCCGAGAATCATCGAACAAGATTTAAAAATACCGCTGGCTAAAGCCTGCCAAATAGTCGCTTGTTTTGAACTCGGACGTCGTTTTTATCAAAAAAAACCCGGCTCCTCAGTTACGATTAGAAATGCTCAACAAGCCTACGCCCATCTTAAAGAAATGGGTAGCCTGCGCAAAGAACAAATTCGCGGACTATATCTTAATGCCCATTATCAGTTAGTCCATGATGAAGTAATTTCGATTGGCATGCCTGATGCCTCAATACTGCAAATTAGAGAAGTTTTTAGACCAGCCTTAGAATATTCCGCTTCCGCAATTATTATCGCCCACAACCATCCTTCTGGCATACTAAAAGCGACTAAAGCCGATGTGGAAGTTACTAATAAACTCCTGGAGGCTGGCCGCCTGCTTGATATCGAAGTTTTAGACCATTTAATTATCGGCCCCAATAAATTTGTCAGTATTATTTAATCTGTTATGGCCAAAGATTATCAATTAGAACCGCTCGTTTACTTGGTTAAAGATGCTGACAGTGTTAAGTTCCATGTTAAAAATGATGATTACTTCGGAACGATTGCGACTGTCATTAGTTTAATCAGACAAAATTTTCAAGAAAACAACCGCTATAACGCGGCTGTTTTGGAAAAGTTGCTAAATAATCTCGAAGCTGATTTAAATATTTTGCAACAGAATTATCAAATTAAAGCGAGGGCTAAGAATAAGAATAAAACTCCAAAAGGCAAGCTTAAAAGCCAATGATCTAACATCATTAAAACAAATAGTGCCGCGACGATTGCAAAGGCAAATTTTTCTCGACGACCATATTTAATTAAAAAAGCGCCGAATATCAAAAAAGATAAAAGCGCAAATATGCCCGACTGAGCACAAAGCAACAGAAAAACATTATGAACCGGCTGGTATTCCCAGGCGGGTTTTTGATGATTATCGCTGAGTGATAACGCCGTATGGTAATTACCTATCCCGACTCCACCCAAAAAATTATGTTTCATGAGCCCACCTGCCTCAGCCATATATTCATAGCGATCACGAATGGACTTTTGTTCTAAACGGGTTTCTACAGCGACTCTAGTCGTAATTAATTCTTGAAAAGGGATGGCAATTATAGTAAGTAAAACGGCGGAGAAAAAAAGCAAAGCAACGAAACGTCCGACTACCCATTTATCAAAACGCCGTATTAAAATAACTAGTAAAATTAGTAGTCCGACTAAAAGAGCAATCCAGGCCGCTCGCGAGAAAGTAAAGAATAAAGCGTACAGAGCAATAAAATAGAAAACAAACAAAAAAATCGAAGACCAAATCTGTTTAGCATTATTCAAAATCTTTTTTCGCGCCAAAAGATAAGCGGCGAGAATTAAAGAAATAGCTAAAACGCCGCCTAAAATATTAGGGTGGTCAAAGCCGCCGTAAGCCCTTAACCAGCGGCCATCCAGAGTCTCGACCACTGATGCTCCGGGAGTAATCGGATCATGAGCAGCTAAACCAAGATATTTACAGGCAAAAGCATTTTGCGTTAAGAATTGGTAAATTCCCAGAGAAGCTTGCAAAAAGATGCTGCCCAGAAAAACATAGACCAACTTAGCCTTCTCAACTACTATTTCCTGGTAGTTGCGCGGTTCCGTACCGGCGCGCACGACAAAAAATAAGCTCAGCGCCACTAAAAAAATAAAATAATGATAAAAGGCTAAAGCTTTATCAGGCGCAAAAGAAACTGATATTAAAAGAAAAGCCACTAAGCTAGCCAAAGAATAAAATAACGGCGGATTAAACACCGTCCCGCTTTTTTCTCTTAAACGGAACCAAATAAACAAAACTAAAATAACCAAAAGAAGCGCATGACTAAAATACAGGCTTATTTCCGAGTAATTAATCTCACTGCTTTTAAGAATTAATTTAATTTGCCAGGGCAGAACAAAAACAAAAATATAAGTTAAATACTCAATAGTTTTGCGCAAATACTTGCTGAAGTTTGTCTCCATACTTTTTTAAATATTCCTGACGATTATCTTTTAAATATAATTTTAATATTTGGTCGCTAATCACTACCCCTTTTGCTTGTTGCGCCGCCTCTTTAAGCGCCGGGTTCATAATCGCTAGTTGGAAAAAACGCGCTAATTTTTCTATTAATCCTCGCTTCTTTAGAGACATATTCCCGCCTTGATTATTAGGCGCAAAAATATTTTTATCTGAGCAATGAGCCAGTAAGCCATTAGCTGCTAAAAAATCATTATAAGTCTTTTCTTTATTATACAACAAAACCAAATTACGAAGCCAGTAATCGAAATACGGATCGGCCGGCCGCAGTTTTAAATCCTGTAAATTAAGACAATCAGCCGAAACATAAAAACTCAAACAAATCTTATTTCGCTTATTATTTTTTTTAGGGCGCTTATTTAAAAGAGCCGTTAAGCCAGCACAATATAAACGCGCCTGCCAAATTTTTCCAGGAGCGGTAATAATAAAAAAATCAATATCGCTTTCGTCTCGTAAATTATGAGGGCCAATGACATTAGCCAGGCAAATCGCTTTCACGGCCGGACAAATAGAGAATAAACGGGCGAAATGACGGGCAATTTTTAGTTTACGACGATAATAATTATATCTTGCCTGTCTAATATTAATTATTTCTGCTCGACCGGGCAGAAAAAATTGTCCCCGAGCAGATTGTATCTTAGATAAATTATAAAGCGCTGCCGAAACCTCTATTAAACTAAACTTATTGCCTAAATTAGCAGCTATTTCCGGGACAGTCGGCGGAAAATCGAATAAATCAAAGAAAGCAATCGTTTCCAAGATTGCTTTTTCTAAACCGCTTTTCTGATTGTCATTTGCAACTTCAAACATCGCGATTAATCTTAATGCTTCTTAACTCTTAGGCCGCGAGATCTTAAGAGGCTCAATGCGGCTATCTTGACCGGTAATCTTAGTGACGTCTTTGTCAATTTTTTTAAACTCGGCATAAGCATTATTATAATGATTGACAGTCGTCGACATGCTCGTTCCGAGTTTTTTCATAAACTCATCATAGCTATTCATATGTTTCCCCAACTTTTCAATATTGGCCCGTATTTCCTTAGCTTTTTCTTCGATTTGCATCGCCTTTAAGCCCTGTAAAACCGTTTGTAAATAAGCTAAAAAGGAAGTCGGCGAAACAATAATAACTTTTTTATCACGGAAAGCATACTCGATTAAATCGCGCGTATTAACTTTAACGGCGCCGACTTTGTTAACCAGTAAATCATAATAAATTGCCTCCGAAGGAATAAACATAAACGCAAATTCCATCGTTTTCCTTTCCGGAAGAACATATTTAGCAGTTTCATCAATACGATTTTTTAAATCTTGTTTAAAAATACTCTCTAATTTCTCCCGAGTTTCATTATCCGGAGCATTTAAAATTCTTTCATAGTTTTCTAAGGAAAATTTAGCGTCAACGGGGATTACTTTATCTTTAACGAATACCACCGCATCAACAATCAAGTCCTTGCCAGTCTTCTCATCTTTGCCCATTTTATATTGCATCTGATATGAGCCGGGCGGCAAGACATTCTTTAAGGTTTCTTCTAAAAAATATTCTCCCAAGACGCCGCGTTGTTTAGGGTTCTTTAAAATATCTTGCAGATTCTGAAGCTGCGCAGAAAAATTAACAACCTGACGATTGGTTTCATCAAGCTTAGTAAGCTTTTCCGTTACCTCAGAAATTAGTTTAGCTGACTGAGCGCTGATATTTTGAACTATTCTAGTCGTCTGGCCGAACTGTTCTTGGTTAGTACGATGAGTTTCTGATAGTTTTCTATCTAGTTCTTGGCGCAGTTCGCTATTTTGAGATGATAATTGAGAAAGTTTTTCCGACTGCTGAATTAATCTCTCCGTTAAAGCGTCTAACTTGGTTAAGTCGGCCATATCAGTTTTCTTTCTTAGTAATAGAAAAATAACCGCCGCTAAGCCGACTGCCAGGACTACCAAAAAGAACCAAAGGATAAAATTGTCCATAATTTTAACTAGTTAATTTTTCCAAAGATGCCAGTTAATTTTTATTTTTAAGCAAATCTCTGATTTCAACCAGTAGCTCCTGATCTTTAGTTAATGGTGCCGGCTTTTTTTCTTCTGCGGGCTGAGTGTCGCTTTCATCTTTAGCTAATTTTTTCTTAAGACGCGTCAAAACTTTAATCATGATAAAGATAGAACAAGCAATCACTAGAAAATCAAAGATGTTTTGGATAAAAACACCGATATTCATCGTCGCCGCCGGCTTAACAATAGCTCCCGCATTGTCAATCATTGCCTGACGCAAAACTATTTTCCAGCTAGTAAAATCTATCCCTCCCGCTAAAGCGCCGACCAGTGGCATAACAATATCAGCGACTAAAGAAGAAACAATCTTTCCAAAAGCACCGCCGATAATAACCGCGACCGCTAAATCAACCACGTTGCCCTTAACGGCAAAAGCTTTAAATTCCTGCCAATATTTTTTCATATTTTTATTATAGATAAAGGCCGGCGCATGGCCGGCTCTAATCTTTAGACCCAAGTTACGCCGGCAACTTTATCGCCGTCTTCTTTAAATCTCATTATTCTCACTCCCTGCGTATCGCGACCTAAAACACTGACCGACTTAAATGGAGTGCGGATAACTTGTCCCTTCTCAGAAATAATAATTAAATCACGGCCTTCCATAGAATCAGCATTAACTAAGAAAGCATTGGTTAATCGGCCCGTCTTATCCGTTACTTTCGCAGTTTTAATACCGCTGCCTCCACGTCCCTGAACTTTGTAAGCACTTAATTCTGTTCGCTTGCCAAAGCCATTGGCCATGATAGTTAATATTTGATAATTTCTTTTCTTTTCTTTGTCGGTTTTAGCAATACCAATGCCGACTACTTTATCGTCCTTATGGAGACGAATGCCATGAACACCGGCCGCACCACGGCCCATGTCTCTAACATCAGTTTCTTTAAATCTAATCGCTTGGCCGTTAGCGGTAATTAATTCAATGTGGTCGGAGCCAGAGGTCGGTTTAACCCAAATCAATTTATCATCGTCTTTGATCTTAATCGCGATTAAACCGCTGCGACGAACATTAGCAAAGGCGGATAATTCGACTTTTTTAACTAATCCTTTCTCGGTTGCAAAGAATAAATATTTGCTAAAAACTGTTTTATCAAGAGGCAGAATAGAAGAAATTTGTTCACCACCGGTTAACTGCAGAAAATTAACTACCGGAGTTCCCTTCGCAATACGCGACGCTTGCGGAATTTCGTAAACTTTAAGCTGGAAAGCGCGACCTTTAGTCGTAAAGAAAAGAACATCATTATGGGTCTGGGAAGTAAACATAAATTCAACCGTATCTTCTTCCTTAGTCGTTAACCCCATGACGCCTTTGCCGCCGCGAGCCTGGACCTTAAAAGTATCCGGTTCTAAGCGCTTGATGTAACCATCGCGCGTCATCATAACAACCGTTTCTTCATTAGGGACTAAATCCTCCATGCTAATTTCGCCCACCCCATGAGGAACAACCGTCGTCTTTCTATCGTCGCCATATTTATCAGCTAAAGCCTGCAGTTCATCACGAACAATTTGACGTATTCTAGCGACTGATTTCAAAATCGCCTCCAGTTCTTTAATGAGCGCCATTTTTTCTTTTAATTCCTGTTCTATCTTTAAGCGCTCTAAGTTAGCCAAACTCTGCAAGCGCATCTCTAAAATAGCAACCGCTTGGCGCTCTGATAGCTTAAACTTCTTCATTAAATTAGCCTTGGCAATTTCTTTATCTTTAGAGGCTTTAATCGTCTTGATAACCTCATCAATATTCTTCAGCGCAATCATTAAACCTTCTAAAATATGAGCTCTGTCTTTCGCCTTATTTAAATCAAACAAAGTACGGCGGCGGACAATTTCTTCGCGATGCTTAATATACTCTTCCAAAATCATTTTCAGGGTTAAGACTTTAGGCTGAATTCCATCGACCAGCGCTAACATGTTAAGATGAAAAGTCGTTTGCAGCGAAGTATGTTTATATAAACTATTTAAAATCTTTTTCGGATAAGAATCTTTTTTAAGCTCCATGACGATACGAACGCCGTCTTTATCAGACTCGTCACGCAAAGCCTTAATACCTTCAATTTTTTTATCCTTAACTAAATCAGCAATTTTTTCAACTAAGTCGGCCTTATTAACCTGATAGGGGATTTCCGAGACGATAATTTGGAAGGTGCCGCCTTTTTGTTCCTCAATATCGGCCTTGCCACGCAAGACTATCCCGCCTTTACCGGTCGCGTAAGCTTCTAAAATTGCTTTTTTATCAAAAATTATTCCGCCGGTCGGAAAGTCCGGCCCTTTAACAAACTGGGTTAAGTCTTCAACAGTCGCTTCAGGATTAGTTATTAAATGATCAATCGCGGCGGTTAGTTCCCGTAAATTATGAGGCGGGATATTGGTTGCCATACCAACAGCGATACCCATCGTGCCATTTAAAAGCAAATTTGGCAGTTTTGCCGGCAAAACGCGCGGCTCTTTATGGCTGCCGTCATAGTTAGGAATAAAATCAACCGTATCCTTATCAATATCAAACAGCATTTCTTCAGAAATTGCCGATAGTTTAGCTTCGGTATAACGCATCGCCGCCGCACTATCGCCGTCCATAGAACCGAAGTTTCCTTGGCCTCTGACGAGCGGATAACGCATCGAAAAATCCTGGGCCATACGCACCATGGATTCATAAACAGCGCTATCGCCGTGAGGATGATATTTACCAAGCACTTCACCGACGACCGTCGCCGATTTTCTAAATTTAGCACTTGATTTTAAACCAATGCTCCACATCGCATAAAGAATACGGCGATGAACCGGCTTCATCCCATCGCGAACATCCGGTAGAGCACGCGAAACAATGACGCTCATCGCATATTCAAGATAGGACTTGCTCATTTCTTCAACCAGCGGTTGGTCCTCAATTATTCCGTACTCTGTTTGACGGCGGGAATTAGGTAAAATAATCTCTGGTGGAACGGGCGTATTTCCTTGTTTGTCCTGTTTGTCTGTCTTAGGCATAAATAAAACTTAATAAACGAATTGAGTTATTCCTTCGCATCCCGGCGGAGCGCTACACTGGCGCGCCTCCCCGATAGTCGGCATACAATTAACATAAGCCGGGCAAGCCCCATTGCTAGCCGGTTTTTCGGGAATAATAATTTCTTCCAGCCCCTCAGAAGAAGAAGTCGCCGAGCTTTCTAAAACTTCTTCCGGAACGCTTTGACGGGAAGAACTAGCGGTTAGCTTTTCGGTTTCCGCCATTAAATTACGAAGAAATTCTTCATCGGCTAACCGTTTGATATTTTCATTTTCTTTAATCTCTCCTAAGTCACCCTCCATTTTATTCATCGCTTCAGTAAATTCTTGCAGTAGATTGTCAAGCGAAGAGTTGGGCGTATCTGGTTCCGGCGCCGTAAACACAAAAACATTTTTAGAATTTAAAAACCAAAAAATAAGAATCAATAAAAAACTGGCGATGACCCCGACTTTGATTAAAAAATTCTTCTTCGCTTGTTCATTTTCCATATAACATCCTAAAAACTTACTAACTATTCTCTAATACCATCTAAATTAATATCGTAAAGAATTTGTTCAGCTAGTAAACGATAATTTAAAATTTCATTATCATTAAACCAAATCGGAATTTCCCTAGCCGCATCTTCAACCGGGTCAGAGCAATGAATTAGATTTCTAACCGCTCTATCATCAAGACTAGCTAAGTTATAAGAATCTAAAGTATAATCGCCGCGTATTGTTCCGCTATCAGAAGACAATGGCTCAGTCGAGCCGACAAGTTTTTTAACAATACCGACCGCCTGATTACCTTCCCAAATCATCGCCACTATCGGACCGCAGCTCATAAACTTCACTAAAGCGCGAATAATATCTTTACCATATTCAATCGCCTCTTTTTCAATCGGCATGCCGAGTTTAGTTCTTTCTTCAATAGTATTATTTCCCTTTTTCAAAAACCAAGCCTCATCTTTATTATAATGAGCCCATAATTGGTCCTCAGTCGCATTAATCATTTTTAAAGCCACTAGCTTCAAGCCAGTCTGCTCGATTCTTTTAATGGTTTCGCCGATTAAACCGCGCTGAACAGCGTCTGGTTTCAGGATAACAAAAGTTCTTTCTTTTTTCGGGTGAGTCATAAATTTAAAATTTTAAGATTACTAGTTCCATGTCTTCTTGAGGAAGATCTTTTTTAGAAATTTTTAATTTTTCTTCATAACTCGGAGCGACACCAATTTCTTTCACGAATTTATCAACCGCATCAATATCATATTTTAAGCCATCAATTTTATAGTGCATCGGAATAACAATGCGCGGCTCAATCTGCGAAATAACTTCGACGGCTTTTTTAGCATCTAAGGTATATTTTCCGCCGACCGGAATTAACAAAATATCCGTTCCGGCTAATTTCTCGAGCTGAGCATTATCTAAAACATCACCTAAATCGCCGAGATGAACAATAGAAATATCTTCAACTTCAATGCGGTAAATAGTATTGGCCCCCTTGTCTTTGCCTTGAACGCCATCATGAAAAGAATCGATGCCTTCGACTAGAATTCCCTTAAAATCATATTCGCCGGCACAATCAATTATAAAAGGGTTGCCGCGCAAAGCCGCGACGTTATTATGGTCAGCGTGATTATGAGAGACAGTTACGATATCCGCTTCAAAATTAGGAACTTTTAAACCCGTCTCCTTATTGAAAGGATCAGTTACTAAAGTAACGCCATCGGGGCCGATTTTGTCTTGAATTTTAAAACAAGAATGTCCTTGCCAAGTAATAATCATAGTATTTTACAATAAAAACAGGTCAGTTAACCTTGCTTTTAGTATATCAAAAGATAAGGCCGCGGTCAAACGAAAAAATAGCTAAAAATAACGATGTTTAGCCCCTAAGAATGCTTTAAAAAAGCGCTTAAGGGCGCCTAATAATGACACTGGAATCAAGGTCGGTTCTTTTAACATTAAGGCGTAAATCGGCCATCATTTCTAAAACTACGTCCGCCGGATGGTTGAACTTATTATCCGCTCCAACAGGGATAACAACCAGCCTTGGTTGAAGCGCTTCTAAAAATTCGCGGCTATTTGAAGTCTTCGAGCCGTGATGCGAGGTTTTAAAAATATCGACTTTTAAATTTATTCCGGAGGCCAGCAAAGCTTTTTCAACCGCCAGTTCATTGTCGCCGCTAAGCAAAAAGCTAAGCCCGCGGCAATTAAGCCGAGTAATAATCGAATTATTACCGTTTTCTTTAACGCCTAGACTTAAAGAGCTTAATAAATTTAGCGAACAATTATCTTGATAGTTCAAAGTCTGCTCGTTTTTTAAAACTAAAATTTTAACGCCTAAGCGCTGGGCGGTTTTTAAAATATCCTCTGCGAGCTCATTCTTCTCGCCGCCAGCCATATATATTAATGTATAAACCCGGTAGCGCTCCAGAATTTCACGCAAACCGATAATATGGTCATCGTGCCAATGACTAATAATTAATGTATCTATGGTTCGCCTATAAAAAGGCATGTGTTCGCCCAATCTATTTAAAACAACATTATTCGGACCGCCATCAATTAAAATAGTTTGCCCGCCGGGCATTTTAATTAAAGAAGCATCACCCTGACCGACGTCTAGAAAAACCACTTTAAATTCCTTATTCTCAGCGGCGATTTTCGGTAGCGCATAAACGCTTAAAATAGCAAAAGCCACAAGGCCAAAAAAAATCTTTTTAAACATCTAGCTAGCCTAGCAAATCGCTCCTGAAAAAAAATTAAATATTTACTAAAAAATATTTCTAAAAATGTATAGTCTGTTAATAAAGATGTTTATAATCATTATGAGTTAGATAATCCTAGCCCCAAAATAGTCCGAAGTAGGCCATAATACATGATTTTTTTACAAAAATTTAAAGTTGACAAAATTATTTTTATGTGATACAATTGACAGTTAGTCTTGAACTTTAATAATTTTCCTAATATTAGTTTAATTACTGAGATTATCGGGGGTTTTAACCGAAATTAACGTAATGATTTGTTATACATTATATATAGATAGGCATATTGACCGCTATTTTTAAATCGTCTAGGCCCTGGTCGTTTCAGTAATTAAACTAATATTATAAACAAAAAACGGAGACCTCGCGTGAGAAAGTAAGCGCGAGGAAGAAAAAATGGGAGAAAAAAACAATAGGAGGTCGTTAGAAATGCTGGAAATTCGTGAATCCATCTTTAATAAGAAGGTGGGGGTAAAAATCTTATCCGCTTCCAAAGAGGCTGGGGTAGTTGGATCGCCATCCACTTATACTTCGCTTGGTTGGGTAGACGGGGTGACAGTAAGAGTCCCTAGTTTAGAAGCAAAGTATATGGTTTTTTGTCCGAAGCATAAAATTGGTGTCCCGGATGAAAAATTATCACAGGCTAATATAGCTGAAATCCCTGAACATTATCGCCACGGCGACATAATGAGAAGGCTCCCCGATGGAAGCACAAAACCGTCGGTAGTCAGACACTTCTTCGTCCCGGAAGAGATGTGCGGGAGGACAATCACCGCTGCTATCGAAATTCAAAAAAAGGTGAATTTGATAAATAAAGAGGAAACTCTGATTATCAACATCCACCATTCCGAAAAAACTCCGACCCGCGGATTACGTCTTGGAGTTTACAGAATCCCTGGGAAGGAAAAGGAAGAAATTCCTATCCCTGGAAGCGACTTGGTGGTGGCAGTTCGTAAAATAGATAGCAATAATTCCGCTCCTGAAAAGAAATCGGGAGGAGAAATTTCTATTGCTCGTGAAAAAACAATTGAAGACTCGGCAAAAACTGGCGTCAAAAAAATTGTTTTAGCCAGTGGTAAGAAAAAATTTGTCCTGCAGAGATAATCTGCCGGATAAGAAATTAATAGACCGCCTATCATCTCAATGATAAGTGGTCTTTTTTTTATTTGCCGATGTCTAGTTACAAAAAACGCTCTGTAAACAGAACGCCTTTTGTATAATTTTTAAATTAATAAAATTTATTAAAAATAATAAATTTTAATAATTAAAGTTATTTCTTTTTCGCAACCTTTTTAACCGCTTTTTTAGCTACTTTTTTAACAGCTTTTTTAGCGGCTGGTTTCTTAGCTACTTTCTTAACAGCTTTTTTAGCAGCTTTCTTCACAACCTTCTTAGCGGCTGGTTTCTTAGCTACTTTCTTAACAGCTTTTTTAGCAGCTGGTTTTTTTGCAACTTTCTTTTTCATAAACTCACCCCCCTTCGTAAGCAAATTAATTTTTTCATTTCGAAAAAAATTTTTAATTTAGAAACTGATATAAATATTATACAACTTCTAAAATTAAGTAGCAATAGTTTTTCCACTTTTTTCCCTAAAAAAATTCCGCCGAAAATTTCCGCGACGGAATTTATAAAAACTTGTTGCGATACTTAGTCTGAGAAAAAAATTTTTATTGATTTTTTCTATCCAAAAAAAATTTTTAAGACTACAACTTTTCTCGGAGGAAGTTTTCCAGTGCTGATATTTTAATTCTCTTCTGTTCCATGGTATCACGTTCTCGAATGGTTACTTCATTGTTTTCTAAAGTTTCAAAATCAATTGTAATGCAGTATGGTGTGCCGATTTCATCCTGGCGACGGTAGCGCTTCCCAATATTGCCGTTATCATCGAACTCGCAGCGCCAATTTTGCTTTAAAGAATCAAAAACTTCCCGCGCTTTCTTAACTAGCTCTTCTTTATTTTTTAGTAGAGGAAAGACGGCAACTTTAATCGGCGCTAACCGCGGCGGCAAGGCTAAAACTGTTCTAATATCTCCCTTATCGCCAGCAACTTCTTCCTCTCTATAGAACTCTGTTAAAACCGCTAAAAAAGTCCGGCCAACACCAGCGGAAGTTTCTACAATATTAGGAATGAACTTCTGGTTAGTCGCCGGATCAAGATAATTTAAATCCTGGCCGGACGCTTGGCTATGCACCGATAAATCATAATCGCCGCGCGCATGAATCCCTTCAAGCTCTTTAAAGCCGAACGGAAAATTATATTCGATATCATAAGCTTCTTTCGCGTAGAAAACTAAATTTTCATGCTTATGCCATCTAATATTTTCCTCTTTAATTCCTAAATCAAGATAAAATTTCCAACGAGCAGCACGCCACTCTTCATAATATTTAGCCGTATCTTCCGGTTTGATAAAATATTGCATTTCCATCTGTTCAAATTCACGGGTTCGGAAAATAAATTGGCGGGCGGTAATTTCATTACGGAAAGCCTTGCCGATTTGAGCAATGCCAAACGGAACTTTAACGCGCGTCGAGTCAACGACATTTTTATAATTCGTATATATCCCCTGACAAGTTTCGCCGCGCAAATAAGTCGGCGCCTTGCTCCAATCGCCGGTAAAATTTCCTAAGTTTGACTGAACCAGTAAATTGAATTTTCTACCCGGAGTAAAATCACTGGAACCGCAGCTCGGGCATTTAATTTTTTCTTTGTTGTCATCAAAAATTTTATTAATTTCGTCTTCACTCATTTTCTCATCGGCGAATATTCCCGCCTCTTCTAAAAGAGAGTCCAGGCGTAAACGGCTATGGCACTTACGACACTCTGTTAATGGATCAGAAAAACCTTTAACATGGCCTGATGCCTCCCAGACTTTCGGGTTCATAAAAATCGCCGAGTCTAAGCCAACCACATCATCGCGCAGCTGCGTCATCGCCTTCCACCATTCTTTTTTAATATTATTAGCTAGCTCAACGCCATAAGGACCGTAGTCATAAACAGCGGCAAAGCCGTCATAAATTTCTGAAGACGGAAAAACAAATCCGCGGCGTTTACAGAAAGAAATTATCTTATCCATTATCTTGTCATCGGTTTTCTTTTTCATATAATTCTAGGTACTAACAGATTATAATTGTATTTTAAATTTAATATTAAGCTTACATCTCTTCAATTACTTTAAGGCCGAGAACCTTAAAGCCGTTATTTAGAGTCTGCGCGATCGCCCGCGTTAAAGCCAGACGAGACTTCTTAACTTTTGTCTCCGCTTTGAGAATATTTACCTCATGATAATAATCATTAAACATTTGCACTAGTTCAAATAAATATTTAGACAGTTCGCTAGGATTATACTTTTCGCCAGCTAGCCTAATTATTTCCGGGTAACGCGCTAGTTTAATTAATAGCGCTTTTTCTTTTGCTTCTGTTAATAGCTTGTAGTCCGTACTTCTGAATAAAAACGTAATCGGCTCTTTACGAAGCAAGCTCTTGAGGCGAACATAGCCGTATTGCAAATAACAAGCCGTATAGCCGTCAAAACGCAGCGCTTCGTCGATGTTAAAAACAATAATCTTATCGGCGGCGACTTTCAGCATTTCAAATTTAATTGTCGAAACAGTTAAGCTCCAAGCGACCTGGGCAACGCGCGCTTTAGTCCAGTCAGGATGACGGCGAGAGGTCTCCTCAACTAACTTAGTATAAATTTTTTCTTTCAATTCTCGATAAGTAATAATATTACCGCTGCGCGAAGACATCATTCCGCCCGGCAAAGTAACAAAATCATAGCCTAAATGGCGCAGGCTATTTTTATAACCAATTAACTCCGCTAGTTTCGCTAGTTGTTTGAAATAAAGACCTTGGCGAATATCAACAATATAAATAGATTCCTTAGGATGGTAACGGCGGTTTTTCTCGGCCATTAAAGCTAAATCAGCGACCGGATAAAGCGCTGTCCCGCCCGTTCTAATAACCGGCAAAACGCTTAAGCCGTATTTATCTAAATCAGCGATAACCGCCCCTTCGCTTCGGACTAATATTTCCTTGTCTAGTAAACGCTTAACGATTTTCAGGCCTTCATTAATATATTCGCTCTCATAAAAAATATGATGGAATTTGATCCCTAGTTCTTTATAGATAGAGCTAAAGTATTTTATACTCCAGCTGCGCGTCTCTTCCCAAAAACGATATGACTGACCTTGGCGGCTTTCTATTTCTTTCATGATTGCTAAAACTTCATCTTTCAGCTCTGGCTTTTCATCTAATAAGCGGCTCGCTTCACTATAACAAGCCCCCAACAGATAACCTTTATCTTCATTTTCATCAGGACCGGCTTGGCGCTTATGCCAGTGCCAAATTGTTTTCGCGACATGAATCCCAAAATCGTTAATATATGAAACCGGAATGGCCTGATATGAACAAGCCGCTAGTAAATTAGTAACCGCCGCACCATATGAAATATTGCGTAGATGGCCGATATGATATTCTTTATGCGTGTTGCCGTTAGAATATTCTAAAACTATTTTCTGGCCGCGACCAAAATTATTAATTCCGTAGCGATTTTTAGCGGAACGAATAGCGCTAATTACTTTATGTGCTAAATAATTTTGATTAATATAAAAATTTAAGTACGGACCGACCGCTATTACGTCACTAAAATATTTAATTAAGTGTTTTTTTTCCTTTAGACGACCAGCGGCTTCCTCAGCCCAAACCGCCGGGTTTTGCCCATTTATTTTCGCCATCTCAAAACAAGCCAGGCTTAAATCTCCCAAATCTGAATTGGGCGGGTAGGAAAAAGCGGCTTTTTTTAAGCGTAACTCGCGACTAATTTTGTTTTTAAGAATTTCCAAGGCGGTTATCATAAAATTTCCAGGAAAAGCGGCCGGCGTTATCGCGCGCCCGCTTGGTATTAATTATGGATTTATGCTATAATACTATCAGACTTTATTAAGTTTTTCAATTAATCTTAAACAAATATGTTTTCCTATCGAACCATCTTAAAACAGGCTTTAAGCTTGTCTTGGAAAAACAAATATCTCTGGCTCTTAGGTCTATTTGCTTCGCTGACTATCGCTGGCGGCTCAATAGAATACCAGTTTATTACCCAAAGCTTCAGCGACGGTGTTTTAAATAGCTCCTACCAGGGCTTAGCTGATTTACTGGGGATTACGACAATTTTAAAAGCCCTGTACCTAGGGCTAATTAGCTTATTCAGCCAGAATATTATTATTATCCTCAATTCTTTGTCAATTATCTTGCTAGCCTTAACGCTTCTAGCAGTTTTTGTCTGGCTAGCGATTAGTTCTCAGGCTGCCTTAGTCGATGCCGCAAAAAAATTAATCATACCAAAGAAGAAAAGCGAAATAGCGAGTTTGCGCGCGACTTTAACTGCCGGGCACAATCATTTCTGGCCGGTACTAGGCTTAAATATTTTAATCCGCTTATTAATTAGCACTGCCTTCTTTATCAGTAGCTTACCGCTTTTATTTATGGTTATGAGCGACTCCTATGTCTTTATTGGAATTTACACAACCCTATTTGTCGTTTTTGTTCCTTTAGCTGTATCGCTCTCGTTAATAGTTAAATACGCTATTTCCTATAAAGTTTTAGAAGGAGAAACCATGATTAAGTCTCTAGAGAAAGGCTATGCTTTATTTAGAAATAACTGGTTAGTTAGCCTGGAAACTGCCCTGATTTTATTCTTTATAACTTTATTCTCTAGTTTCTTCTTATTAGTAGCTATGGCGATTGTTATTTTGCCAATCTTTATTACCGGTCTGATTATCGGGGCTAACTGGCTCGCTTACCTAGCAATTTTTATTGCTATTTCCATCATTATAATTTTCGGGTCATTTATGACTACTTTTCAAATAACCAGCTGGACCAATCTCTATCTTCATTTACACGACAGTAAAGGGTTAGCTAAGCTAGAAAGAATTTTCCGAAAAAAATAGCTTATGAGCGATTTAGCCTCAATCAAAAATCTACTTAATCCGACCGACGACGAAGACAGCGTTGCCGGTCGTTTTGCTAAGAAACAAGAAGAAATTAAGCTGAAAGAAATTGAAAAAAAGACAAGCCTTAAGGCCCAGTCTTTAGGCTTAGATTATGTCAACTTATTTGGCTTCCCAATCAGCGCCGAGGCTTTAAATTTAATACCGGAAAACTTAGCTGAAGAATTAAAAATCGTTTGTTTCTATTATGACGGAAAGAATATTCGCTTAGGATGTTTGGAACCGACTGAGGAAATCGGCGTAGTAGCCGACCAGTTAGGCGAACAATATTTTTCTACAATCAAGCTTTATTTAATTTCACCAACCAGCTTGGAATATGCTCTTGAGGAATATAAAAAGATACCAAAAGTCAGACGCAATGAAAGCGGTGTCGAAATCAATGCGGCTAGTTTAAAAAAGTTTCAAAAAGAACTGTCTAGCTATAAGAATTTGAACGATAAAATCAATACCGTTAACATTAGCGACATAATCACCTTAATGCTCGGAGCCGCTTTGAAATCAGAGGCGAGTGATATTCATATCGAAGCCGGCGAAGAAGCCATCGCTGTTCGTCTGCGCTTAGATGGAGTCCTACAAGAAGCCGCTCGCATTGACAGAGAACGCTTTAAAAAAATTATTTCTCGTTTAAAAATTCTCGCCCGCGTTAAAATCAATATTGATAATAAGCCTCAAGACGGTCGTTTTACGATTTATTTAGAGGATAAGGAAATTGATGTTCGCTGTTCATTCCTGCCAACGGCTTATGGCGAAAGCGTCGTGATGCGCTTGCTTGATTCCTCGGGCGCATTTTTAGAAATAGAAAAACTCGGACTCAGACCGGAAATTATTCCTCTTTTACAAAGAGAAATAAGTAAACCAAACGGCTTAATATTAACTACCGGCCCGACCGGCAGCGGTAAAACGACAACTCTATATTCCGTTATCAGCCGCCTTAACCGACCGGGAACAAAAATAATTACTCTAGAAGACCCGATTGAATACCAGCTTAAAGGGATCAACCAGAGCCAGGTCGACGTCAAACGCGGCTATACTTTTTCCGATGGCTTGCGTTCTATCTTAAGACAGGATCCTAACGTTGTTATGGTCGGAGAAATCCGCGATTTAGAAACGGCCGAAATTGCTGTTCAAGCTTCTTTAACCGGCCATTTAGTTTTATCAACTCTCCATACTAACGATGCGGCCGGAGTTATCCCGCGTTTAATCGATATCGGCGTCAAACCATATTTTCTGGTTCCGGCTATTAATGCCGTTATCGGCCAGCGCTTAGTGCGCCAGCTTTGCCCTTATTGTCGAGAAGAACATATTTTAGCCCCTGAAGAAACTGAACAAGTTAATAAAATCCTAGCGGTTATTTCTCCAAAAACCGGTTTAAATATTCCGACCAACTTACCACCGCTTTTTAAAGCCGGGGCCGGTTGCGAAAAATGTAACTTTACTGGGTACAAAGGGCGTTTAGGCATTTACGAACTATTCACCATGGATGATAACATCAAGCAGCTAACAATAGATCAGGCTCCCGCTTTTAAAATTCTTCAGCAAGCAATTGAAAATGGGATGATTACCATGCTTCAGGATGGCGTTCTTAAAGCCCTGGACGGATTAACCTCCCTAGAAGAAGTCTACCGTGTTATTGGCAACTTTGATTACGTCGACGAGTTGTACGATATTGTCATTTCGCAAACAATTGGACGAGGAGTAAAGATAAAACCAGAAGCATATCAGAAATTCTTAGAAATAAATGGCAGCTCCCAGGAAATTATTACCTATGCCAAACAAGCAGCCAGCTCAGAGTTAATCAGCTTTGTTATGACACTGGCGGCCCTAAAAGACGCCGGCGATGTCCATATCGAGCCAGGTGAAAATAGTGTTAGTATTCGTTTTCGCATTGATGGCGTCATGCACGATATCTTTGAACTACCGAAAACCAGTTATTTACCGCTTTTGTCGGAAATAAAAATTCTAGCCGGAACGGCTACTAACGTTAAGCGAGCCACCTTTGACGGACGTTTCAGCGTCTATCTGCCCGATCGAAAAATTGATTGTCGTCTTTCTATTATTTCTGGTGGCTACGGAGAAACTATTGTTATCAGGCTACTATCAACTAATGCCGTTAATTTGGAAATGGAAAAATTAGGAATTACCTCTGTTGCTTTAAACTCCTTAGAAAAGGCCATGAAGAAAACTCGCGGCATAATTATTACCACCGGCCCAACCGGTAGTGGAAAAACTACTACCCTATACAGCATTCTAAATAAACTAAACAAGCCAGATATAAAAATTATTACCGTTGAAGATCCAATCGAATACCAGCTACCCGGAGTTATGCAAACTCAAATCGATGAGGCGCGCGGC
This sequence comes from uncultured Gammaproteobacteria bacterium, assembly GCA_964587195.1. Classification (GTDB taxonomy): domain Bacteria; phylum Patescibacteriota; class Patescibacteriia; order Patescibacteriales; family UBA12465; genus UBA12465. Next base: position 21,078 of record CAZPKN010000011.1, read on the forward strand.
TATACTTTTGCCTCGGCGATGCGATCATTACTTCGTCAAAACCCTAACATAATGATGATAGGAGAAATCCGTGATACTGAAACTGCTAAAATATCAATGGAGGCGGCGATGACTGGGCACTTGGTTCTATCAACTATCCATGCTAATAGCGCCGCCGGAGCAATTTCCCGTTTTGCCGGACTCGGACTTGATAGGCAAACTCTAGCTAACGCCATTGAATTCACTATCGGCCAACGTCTAGTCCGCCGCCTCTGTCCGCATTGTAAAAAGATAACTGAAGTTTCTCCTGATGATTTAGAAAGAGCCAAAAAAGAACTGGCTAAAATAAATAACCCCGCTATTACAGTTCCGGATAATTTAGCATTCTATACTAGCACCGGCTGCCCAGAATGCGGTCAAATCGGCTATAAAGGCCGGGTTGGATTGTATGAAGCGATATCAATGACTCCGGAAATACAGAAATTAATGCTCCAAGAAAGCACGACTGACTATGATATAGAACAAGCAGCTATCAAAAACGGCATGGTCACTATGGTTCAAGATGGGATTCTTAAGGCACTCGCTGGAGAAACAAGCCTAGAAGAAGTCTTTAGAGCAACCGAATAATTTAAAATAAACATAAATTTATAAGTGCCGGCGGATATTTACAGCCGCCGGCCATATTTTTTCTACGATATATGATCAATGATAAATTCTTAAAAAAATTGAAAGACGATTACCGCGCCAATGAATCGGAACGCCGCCAAATTATTAGTGCCTCTAATAATATTCTTTTTGAAGCTAAAAAAAATATCTTTGCTTTACAAAGAAATGATTTTAAAGCAGCTGAAACAAAAATGTTAGACATGGAAAAAGCCCTTAAAAACCTTGAAGAGCGCTTCGGCTTTGAGAGGCTGCATCGAGAAGGCGCTTATAAGGCAGCCGCTGAGGAATACTTGGAAGGAAAAACTTTATATCTCGCTATTAAAAATAAGCCGATTGAATCCGTAAAAGGAATTTCTCTTGATTATGAGTCTTACTTAGGCGGAATTTGCGATATGATAGGGGAATTAGTCCGCTACGCTACCAATAGAGCGGCTAATGGCAAGTTTTCTGAAGTTGCGAAAATAAAAAAACTGGCCGAAGATATTATGGGCCAGCTAATTGATTTTGATATGACCGGCTACCTAAGAACTAAATACGATCAAGCACGCGGACATTTGCGGAAGTTAGAGCAGATGGCTTATGAAATAAAACTACGCAATAAAAAATAATATGCTTTTGGCGGTTACCTCAGATATCCACGACAATTTAGTTAATTTGAAAAAAGGCTTGGATTGGTTCAAAAATAATCAAATTGCAAAGATAATCTGTGTTGGCGATATTACTAATTTAGAAACGATTAATTTTCTCGCTGGGAATTTTCTCGGCGAGATTTTTATTGTTAGGGGTAATGCTGATAATTATGAGGATAGTGATTTAAAAAGTTTTCCTAATCTTAATTACTTAGGCGAAATTGGCTCTATAGACATAGACGGACTAAATATTGGTCTCTGTCATGAGCCAGAAAAAATAAATAGGTTTAAAAATTTAAACGAAGGTGTTCCTGATTTTATCTTCTACGGCCACACTCATAAGCCCTGGCTAGAAAAAAACGGAGAAACTATAATCGCCAATCCCGGGACTCTCGGTGGCGTTTTCTATCCCGCGACGTTTGCAATTTTAGAAACGAGAAATAAGAATTTAGAGTTAAAGAGGTTAGAGGAAATATAAGAGAAAAGATAAGTTTCATAAAACCAGCCACAAAGCTGGTTTTTTTGTTTTATTGGTTAATATGAAGCTATTTAATCTTGACTTACTACAAAACCCCCTTCAAATACTTCCCCGTTAAACTCTTGGCGCACTTAGCAACTTCTGGCGGCATTCCAGTGGCGACAACTTGTCCGCCCTCATCTCCGCCTTCTGGCCCTAAATCGATTATCCAATCAGCAGACTTAATTAAATCTAAATTATGCTCAATAATCAAAACCGTATTACCTTGATCAACTAGCATATTCAAAACTTTAAGTAATCTATCAATATCAGCAAAATGTAGTCCGGTAGTCGGTTCATCAAGAATATATAAAGTTCGGCCGGTTGAGCGACGCGATAATTCAGTCGCTAATTTAATACGCTGCGCTTCACCGCCGGAGAAGGTAGTGGCGCTCTGGCCTAAGCGAATATAACCAAGGCCGACTTCTTCTAAAGTTTTCAATTTTTGGCTGATAGCCGACTGGTCATGAAAAAATTCATGCGCTTCGGTAACGGTCATTTCTAAAACTTCATAAATATTCTTCCCCTTATAGAGAATATCTAAAACCTTATCTTTAAACTTTTTCCCGCCACAAACTTCGCAGGTTAAATAGACATCGGATAAAAATTGCATCTCAACTTTAATAACTCCATCACCGGCACAATTTTCGCAGCGTCCGCCAGGAACATTAAAAGAAAAGTGTCCGGCGCTTAAATTCTTGACGCGTGCTTCCGGTAGTTCGGCAAATAAGTCGCGAATATAGGTAAATAATCCAGTATAGGTTGCGGGGTTAGAACGAGGTGTGCGCCCTATTGGTGACTGATCAATGTCAATCACTTTGTCGATATTTTCCAAACCTTTTATTTCTTTGTGAGCACCGACATCAACTTTTGCACGATAGAACTTACGGCTAAGCGCATTAGCTAAAATATCAGTCATTAAAGTAGATTTGCCGGAACCAGACACGCCAGTGATAGCAACTAATTTTCCGAGTGGGATTTCAACGTCGACATTTTTTAAATTATGCTCGGAAGCGCCCACAACTTTAATTGATTTGCCGTTGCCTTTTCTAAACTGTTTAGGGACAACTATTTTCTTTTTTCCTGATAAATATGCGCCAGTTAAAGATTCCGAGCAATTCTTTATCTCCTCCGGACAACCAGAAAAAATTACCGCTCCGCCATGCTCACCGGCACCGGGCCCTATATCTATTAATTGATCAGCGGCCAACATTGTTGAGGCATCATGTTCAACAACGATAACCGTATTGCCATTATCGCGCAGGTTCTTGAGAGTTTCTATCAAACGATCATTGTCACGTTGATGCAAACCAATAGAGGGCTCGTCTAAAATATACAAAACGCCGGATAAAGTCGACCCGACTTGAGAAGCCAGGCGAATACGCTGCGCTTCCCCGCCTGATAGAGTGGCGGCGCTGCGACTCAAGGTTAAATAATGAAGGCCGACTTTCATTAAAAGCTCCAGGTTTTTGATAACCTCTTTGATGATTGGCTCAACAATTTCTTTCTGACCGTTAAAAATCGTTCCTAATTTAAGCCAGGATGAAAAAAGCGACTCTAGCTCTTTTAAGCTTTTATTAGTTAAATCAAAAATCGACAAATCGGCGATCTTAATAGCTAAAGCTTCTTGCCTTAAACGTGCGCCATGGCAAGCAGGGCAGAGAGAAACGCGCATTACCTTTTCAATTTCTTGTTTAACGAAACTAGACTTAGTTTCTGTATATTTAATTTCTAAGCTATTTAATAAACCGCCAAAAAAATCATCACCCTTAAGAATTAAATTCTTCTCCTTAAGAGATAAATCTTTAACTGCTGTTCGTAAACTAAAATTATTACGCTCCGCGAGTTTTCCAAGTTCAACAAATAAAGCATTATTAATTAAATTGGTATGAGAAATGGGCTTAATCGCTCCTTCAGAAATGCTTAAATTATTATTAAAAAGAAGTTCGGTATCAATTTCTGATTTCACGCCTAGACCGCTACAATCTGGACAAGCTCCGTGCCCAGAATTAAAAGAAAAGTCCCGCGGCTCAAAATCGGGTCGACGATAACCGCATTCTGGGCAGACAAAAAATCTCTCCAAATTAGCTGATTTTATTTCCCGGCCACGAATGGTTTTAGTAACTTTTTTAGTCAGTGAATCTTTTTTAAGCTCAACATTGCAATGCGGACAGCTAGGTCGTCCGGCACGAGCATAAAGTAAGCGCAGATAATCATAAATCTCGGTAACTGTTCCGACGGTTGAGCGCGGATTATGTCCGACTGTTCTCTGATCAATGGAAATCGCCGGAGACAGCCCCTCAATTAAATCAACTTCTGGCTTATCCATTAAACCAACGAATTGCCTAGCGTAAGAAGATAAAGACTCGACATAACGACGTTGTCCCTCGGCATAAACAGTATCAAAAGCGAGTGAGGATTTTCCCGAGCCCGACAAGCCGGTTATAACGACTAGCTTATCGCGCGGGATGTCTAAATCAATATTTTTTAAATTGTTGGTTTTAGCTCCTCTGATTTTAATAAATTCTCCGGACATGTTAGAAAAATTAAAAATTTAATAAAAGAAGTATAGCGGAAAATTAGAAAAAAAACAAGACTAGAGCTATCTAGTCTTGTTTATAGTTAATTAATAGGCGTATCGTTAGCCTAAATCTCTATCAAAAGGGGATATTTTATAAAATAGGGTAAAAAATCTTAAAAATGGTAATTAAAATCTTGTCCATGATAGTTAATTTTTTAGCGGTAGAGTTAAAATCCAGCGATTCATCTTTCCAGTGGTTAAAAACTTTAATTAAATCAGCGACGAGTTTTTTTTGGCGAAAAAAAACGCCAACCTCCATATTAAAACTAAACGACAAGACATCCATATTCTGCGAACCGACCACACATTCTTCGTCATCAACTATCATAATCTTGGCATGGTTCATGCGCGGCATTAAATAAAACCTAACCCCGAAAGCCGACATGCGGCAGGCATTTAAATAATTTATTTTATTTAAATGATGAATATCGGTATTGTTAGGAATTAATATTTCGACAGAAACTCCGCGCAGACAAGCATTATCAAGCGCTGCCAACAAGCGGCGAGGGGGTAAAAGATAGGGAGTGGCGATTTTAATTGATTTTTGGGCGCCCATCAATCTATCTCGATAATAATTGTTCAGATTATAGGTTTTAGTATTGCCGACAAAAGTATCAATTATCCAAGACTGAATTTTTTTCACAATTGATAGGCGGTTATATTTCAAAATTGATTCCCTTTTCCCTCCAATCAGAGCATAGGCATAGGCGAAAGATTGTAAGAGCGGGATGACAATGCGCCCTTCTATTTTAATTTGCAAATCAAGCCAATTGCGGTTTCTTTCTTTGATATTTACTCCGCCTAAAAAAGCCACTCGGTTATCAATAATAACAATTTTGCGATGAGTGCGGCGTAAATAATGGCTGAAAAAGATAAATTCTATTCCAGCTGCCCTGAGTTCAGCAACCGCCTGCCCGCGCAAAGCAAAGCTGCCAAAAGCATCGGCGATAATAACCACCTCTAGGCCTGCCTGGGCCTTCTCTTTAAGCAGTCCAATAAAATTATGCGTCGACTGCGTATCATTTTGTAAAATATACATCTCCATGTAAATCGATTTCTCAGCCTTAAGCATGGCTTTAAACATGCCGTCCCAAGCTTTCTGTGAAGTTGTATATAGACGATGTTTCATAAACCTATTTTAACATCAGTTTGATTTCCGGTATTAATTTGTCAGTCGCCTCTTCTCCAATTTTAATAATTTGCTCGGCAATTGATTTAGTAAAATATTTGGAAAGATTGCTTTCTTGCTCATAGGCAGAAATATCCATGGCTATTTTTACATCGCAAAATTGCAAATCAGCTTGCGCTAAGTTATATAGACCAATACGGGCGCTCCGCAAAGCAATGCGCGTCATAGAAAACTTATCTTTAATAAACTCATTCTTATGATAAAGATTAGCGCCAATTACCACATCGGCTCCTTGATCTTTTAATAATTTTCCCGGAATAGGATTGCTTAATCCCCCATCAACCAGCAACTTATCTTCAAAAGGAACCGGCTTAAATAATATTGGAATAGATGTACTAGCTCTAACCGCCAGCGCTAGCTCTCCTGTTGAAAAAACGTGCGGCGAGCCGGAGTTTAAATCAGTTGTTAAAATCGTGAGTGGTATTTTAGTGTCGGCGAAGGTTTTATTTTGCAAACTCTTTTTTAAATAACTATAAAACTTTGCCCCAGAAATTAATCCTCCTGAAGCCGTCGGGTCTAAAAGCATTAAAAAATTATCTTTAGGATTCTCGGTTAAATCTTTTTTTAACTGTTCAACGTCTTGAAAAAGAGCATAATAAGCGGCTACCCAAGCTCCAATGCTTGAGCCGCTGATATAGTTTATTTTAATGCCGTTTTTAACTAGAGATTTAATAACACCGATATGGGCAAAGCCGCGGAAAGCGCCGGAGCCAAGAGCGAGGCCTAGTTTTTTTGTCTGTTTAGCTATTGGCATAACGTCAAAATAATAATTAAATATGGGGTTTTATGTAGATTGTGGGACAACTGGTTTAGTAATTATAGCACCAAATAGGCGATATTGACAGCTTAGACGATTATCTATAGAATATTAGTGAACATTGAATTTTGGTCCCTTCGTCTAGTGGTTAGGACACCAGGTTTTCATCCTGGTAACAGGGGTTCGATTCCCCTAGGGACTACATATAAAAAAGAATACCTCGCAGAGGTGTTCTTTTTTATATAGCGCCGAAGGCGCGGGAATCGAACGGGCGGCAACGAGCTAGATATTTGTCAGCAGATAAATATCGCAGCGAGTGCCGACAAAGGCGAGCTGGCGCAGCCTTTGGCGCCGCCCCTGGACAACGAGAGAGCGAGCGACGGCGAGCGAACGAGGCGGAATTCCCCTAGGGACTACAAACAAAAAAAGACTCTAATTGGAGTCTTTTTTTATAGATAAGAGCTTTTTATTTTTTCTTCTTAAGCTGTTCTAGATCGGCTGTAATCTTTAAAATATTATCCTGAATGTCTTTTAAAAGGCGCCTAGAGTGCTCCTCCTCGCTTTCTTCTTGAGCATCATCTTCTTGAATCTCGTCAATATCCTTGGCAATGTCTTCAACGTCTTCAGAAATATCTTCAACGTCCTCCTGAATCTCATCAATATCCTCCTGAATCTCATCAATATCTTTCTCGACTCCGGCCAAGCTCTCGGTATTCCGGTTAATAGACATCTGAATAAAGATAGCTAAATAGATTGCCTCTAAAGAAACAATAGTCGTTAAAATAAGCATGATAGTGTCCCAATTGTCCCAGATTAATCCCGCCGCGAAGCAAACGATGAATAAGATCGTGTGCACGATTAGGGAAGAAAAAGAACCGACCCATTTAATAAAATTATCTATTTTTTTGTAAGCCATATATATTATGTTAATCAATCAACTACATCTTAGCACAGAATCACAAATTTAAAAGCGGCTGCCGATTGGCGCCGTTTCTAATGATAGTAAGTTAAAAAGCCGACTGATTATTTTCTACCTCCCCTTCTCCCAAATAATCCCACTGCTATCGCCTCCGACTTTTTCTAAAATATTAACACGTTCTATTTCATCACTAATAATCTCCGGCTGGCCATAATCATAAATCTTAACAGGAATAAGTTCAATTTTCTTCCAGCCATTCTGCCAATTCAATTTAGCTAATAAGCCTTGCCTGGTTTCTAGCGACCACATTTGATCAAAAACCAAGTTACCTAAAGAGTAGATAATCGGCTTACCTTGATAGAATTCAAAAGTCTGCGGCCAATGAGGATGATGCCCAATAACTGCTTCGGCGCCCGCCTCAATAGCCGCATGAGCAAAGTCAACTTGTTGCCAATTAGGTTCGGTTACATACTCTATTCCGGCGTGCATATTCACAATCACAATATTACCGTCTGCTTTTAATTTCTCTACATCGGCTCGCATTTCAGCAATATCCATGGTGGCAATACCCGCCTGTTCTTCGGTCGCAACACTATTATCATTGGGATAGGCATAGGCCAAGAAAGCAAAGCGCTCGCCGTTAATTTCTATAATTTCTGCCGCTCTTGCCTCACTCTCATTATGACCAGCTCCGATATATTTTATATTATTGTCTTTTAAAATAGAGAAAGACTCCTTTAGCCCCGCCCTGCCCTGATTTAGAGAATGATTATTAGCCAAAGAAACTAAGTCTATCCCGGCCGCTAATAAGCCTTGAGTTGCTTTTGGGTCGGCTTTAAACATAAAGGAACCGGTTGGGACAAAGTAGTCGCTAGCTTTAATAAATGGCGACTCTAGGTTGATAATTGTAAAATCAGCCTCACGTAAAAAATCGGCAATTTTTAAAAAGGGCCAGCCGTAATCATCATATTTAACCATACGACTATTAACCTGGCGCGACAGCATTACATCGCCACCAAAGATAAAGACCACCGGTTTTTTCTCTATGGCTGGCAAATAGCTAGCATTAATATCAACCTCATTGTTTTCCATCTGAAGATAGCGAACAAATTCCTTAAAAGGCGCTTCAACAATTTTCACTAAACCGAATATCATCACAGCCGAAAAGACTGCTACTACTAATTTTTCCAAAAGACCTTGATTAATTACAGTTTTTATAAACTTAATCATAATTAATAACCATAAAATACCTGGACAAAGCTAGGGAGTAATTTTTTTAAAAATAATGATCTTATTAGCGTAAATCTTTGGCTCATAATTTTCCATTAAATACTCATCGACTGGGTTGTTTTTATTATAATTAAATTTAGCGACAGTTGAATAATTAATAACTGCACAATCAGGCTGCTTATCTTGTAAATCTTCATAAGCGGCCTTAAACATTTCCGAGGAGTGATGGTTGGTTAAAAGCCAATGAGAGGGTCCCACAAGAATTTTGCGATTTTCAAAATAAATATTAGGAATAAAGGGCCCAGCATAAATATAATCTGACTGACAATTATCATTAATTAGTGAAAAAATAGGCGGGTTCATAGAGAGTTTTATTGATTTAACTGAAAAGGGGAAAACTGCCAAATTGTACAAAAAAGAGACCAACAAATATGCGAAGAAAATTCCTAAAAAAATCAACGTTAACCAAAAAAATTTATTATGCTGACGATTTTTATTTTCAAATAAACCTATAAGCAAAAAAGAGGTTAAAATAAAAAATCCTGCTGATACAGAAATAATATGAAAATGGTCTGGAAAAGTAAGGGCAGTTAATAACAGAAGGGCTTGCAAAATAAATAAAAATTTTACCTCTCTTGACAATAATTTTCGAACTTTAAATAGTACCAATAGAATAAGGAGCGAGATTGCGAAGAATAACCATAGCCAATAACTTATGTCTAGGGTTTCGGAATAATTTTGTAACGGGAATAGGATTAGCTGTCTAAATAAAAAAATAGGCGACCATTTAAAAAACATTATAGTAATCGGCAAGATGGTGGCCATTAAAAACATTAACCCCTGTTTAATAATTTGTTGTTTATCCTCATGGATAAAAACAAACAATAAAACAGCTCCAATAAAAGCTAGTCCGATTGTTTGTAAAAAAATCGTGGTTAACCCAGCCATGAGCCCTGACAAAACTAACAAGCGATAACTTTCCTTTTCTCTTGCGACAAGAAACAGATAAGTAGAAAATAGTAAAAAGGGCAAGCAAAAAATATGAGCATTTATTATAGGAAAATTAATAGTTAGCAAGGAAAAAATAAATACTGCCAAAATAGCCCCTCTATAACTTAGTCTTTCGGCTATCTTAAATATCATTAAAGCAGAAATTACTAATGAAATAACACCTAGCGCCCAAGCCAACCAATAACTAACAAATAATGTTTTCCAAGTCCAAGATATAAGGTAATATGTTCCGGGAGATGTAAAAGAAAAAAAATCATTATATATTTCAAATCCATTAAATAAGCTCCAGGCTCCTGATAAAAAGATGCCATTATCAAAATTCATTCGATAGCTAAAAACATTTAAAATAGTAATAATTAAAAAAGACAGGATAATTGCCATTATACTACTTAAACGATTGCCTGGTTTAGAATTGTTATCCATTTTAGGTGTTTTTAATTAAATATAAATGCGATAATTTATATATACCTCAATAATAACCCTAAAAATATTAAGAGTAAACAGCTTATTTAAAACAAAAACGCCCTGGAGGTTTTGCCAGGGCGTCAATAATTCTTAAATTTTTATCTCACCATCGGCATGGCCGGCATGATGCCTATATCTTGGCCGACATTATCATTTATTAATTCATCAAGCATTTCTCTAACCAGCGGGATAGTTATAGAGCGAGAACCGTAATAGTTATCAGGAATATTTTTAACTGGGAAAACTAAAGCTGGAACTAACAACTCTTCGCCTTGGCCGTTATTATAGCGCCAATATTTGATTAATGATTTGGTCGGCGTTCCTAATTCTAAAGTAACTTTTTCAGCTCCCTCGTTATAATGAAATCTTGATCCGCCGCGGGCCGCTGCTTTGAGAATTTTCTGCACATCAGTTTCTAAAACATACTCGGAAGACTCATAGCGATTAGTTGTTAAGTTGCTCAAGCCGGAAACGCGCTTATGTAAAAGATTAACATTAACGCGCAATCCTTCGAAGCCTCCGCTTTGATCATAAACAAGCTGATTGTCAACTATTAAAGGATAAATAACACTCATTTCTTCAGGAATATAATAATCGTTTTTGTCGCGGGCTGATTCGTAATTAAAGCGCCAGAAATTGTCGAGACGCGGCTCGCCGTAACTGCTGTAATTAATTTTTTTATCGCTTAAAAATTTACTAGCCATAGCAATTAAAGAATCATCGCTCGGAACATCGTTAATTTTTAAACGATATGATTCCCAGCAAGCGCCATTATCGCCGCACTTATCACGCTCACTCTGCCAATATGGCCAGTTCTGACCGATATAAATATTTTCTTCTTTTAAATCAATGTTAACGCCGTAACCGAAGGGCTTATTTTCGTTAAAAGAAATATAAGTGGATTGTAAATCAGAAAAAGCGTTTAAATTAAGAGCACCGATTTTTTGTCCGCCGATTAAGTTATTAATTTTGCCGGAAAAACTGCCATCGCCTTTAATACGTCTATAAACCAAAGATGTCTCTTCGTTTAATTCTAAATCGTCTCCTGTATAAACATATTCGAAATATTGCATTGGTAAAAT
>CAZPKN010000012.1:0-29251 GCA_964587195.1 uncultured Gammaproteobacteria bacterium
ATTTATCAGAAGGACAGAAAGGCTTGCTCTCATTTGCCAGACTTGTTCTGATGGAGCCGGGGCTATTAATTTTAGATGAACCGACCAACCATATTAATTTTAGACATATTCCGATTATTGCCGAGGCGATTAATAATTTTGAAGGCGGCATCATTATGGTCAGCCACATGCCCGAGTTTGTTTCGACTATCAAAATAACTGAGGAGCTTGATTTGGGAAAATTGAAATAAAGAAAAAAATCTCGACTTCCCCCAGCCTTACGGCTGTCGTAAAATAAAAGACGTATCTTGCGATACGCCTTTTATTTTCCGTAGCCCTAAAGCCGCAAGTTTCCGAAAAAATCGGTGAGATTATTGGGGAAATTGAGAGGTGGGGTGAAATTATTTAAAATATTGGGGTTTTCTCTTTAAGCATTTAATAATTGGCTAATATTAAATATTGTGCATAAGCTATGTACAATTGTACATAAAACGTGTATAATATAATTAAAGACTAGTTAAAATTAAAATTATTAAATATTTATATGTTAAATTTTTTGAAAAATGGGGGAGGAGAGATTCTTAAGTTATTTTTAAAGGACCCAGAAAAAGAATATTATTTTAGAGAAATTGCTAAAAATTTAAATAAAGAACCAAGTCATTATCAAAAATACTTAGATAATTTTGTGGCAGACGAGATATTGTTAGATGAGCGTCGTGGAAATATGCGGTTTTTTAGATTGAATAAAGAACACCCGCTTTATGAAGAAATAAAAAGTATTGTTTCAAAAACAATCGGTTTGGAAAACGAATTAAAAGAATTAGTTGATAGGCTTAATAATGTTGAATGTGCTTTTATTTTTGGATCAATAGCGAAGGGAACGGAAAATAGCAATAGTGATGTCGATTTAATGTTAATCGGAAACATAAACCAAGACATCCTTGTTGCAGCGTTAAGCTCTGTGGAGGGAAAAATTGCCCGAGAGATAAACTATCATATTTATAGTAGTCAGGAAATTGTTAAAAAAATTAAGGAGAAGGATGTTTTTATATCTAATATTTTTTTATCTCCGATTATTAAATTAAAAGGAAATCCATATGATTTTACAGGATCTTCAAACATTGCTAAATAACAATTCCATTGAACCCTTTGCCCTGAACCTAAAAGGAATTGAAATAAAAATTGAGAAGGCCGATAGATTGTATAGCTTTGCAAGAAAAAATTTATCTGGCCTAGGTAAAGGCGATGAGGATATTATTTATAATAATATCTATGACTCTATAAGATTAATTTGTGAAGCTATATTGTTAATTAATGGATATAGAGCAAAAACCAGTGGGGAGGGGCATCATTATATCGTAATTAATGCCGCCGCCATTTTGCTTAATGGTCAGCTTAGTAATGAATTTCAAAGATTTCAACAAATGAGAAAAAAAAGAAATAGAATTGAATATGGAGATTTTATAGGAATTTCGGAAGCAGAATTAAAACAGGCTTATGTAGATGCCAGAGTTTTATTGATAAAAGTCAAAGAGTTGCAGTCAGTATTAAGCAGGCAAAACATATTAAAAATTTAAAATATAGAATCACTATGTTTAAAAAAGTTCAATTTAAATTAACAAAAATAAAATATACCGGCAAATCAATTGGTGATAATATTCGCGTGAACATTGGAATACTTGATAAAACTTTGCAAATTGATAAAAGAATTAAAGTTGGCAGTACAGTTGAATTCATGGAAGAAGTAGGAATCTTTCCGACTGATCAGAAATTTTTTACAACCAAGACAAAAATTACCATTACTGAAAAGGACGCTTTATTTAACGATACGAACAATAATGAGAAGGCGATTAAAGTTGATACGGAAAACCCTAAACCTCAAAAATTTGTTTACACAATTGAGCTCCGCGAAAAACGTTTTTGGAAAAATTGGGGTAAGTCAATCGCTAAATTTGAAGTAACTATTGAGGCGTTGGTCGCGGAAGCAATAAAATATATACCAGACGTTGATAATGGTTGGCTCAAAGTTAAGATAGTAGATGGCAATATAATTTATCTTCCTGCTTTTTTAAAAGTGCAATTAGAATATATTGAAAGAGGGCGGGAATATTTTACAATTCTAGAAGGTTCTTATAAAAATCAAAAAGCTTCTGTTAGCTTAGATAATGAAAATAATAATAATTCACGGCTATTAAGCGATGTGAAACACGAACCTGTAATTAGACTTAAATATTCGATTTCTAAGAAGAGGCTAATTATTGATAATAAAGAATATAAGGCCACGGATTATATGGACGCGCCCTGGAAGAAGGGTTGGTATGATATTGAATTGCCAGATTACCCACATAATGATCCAGGAAATTACGTCAACATATCATCTAGATTTAAAACTTGGTTTAGAATTGGGCACGAAGGTGAAAGATATTTACATACAGGCAGAGTATCGCTTGGCTGCATTACAATTACCGAAGTTGAAAGATGGAACGAAATATATGATAAATTAATCAAAGCGCGCAAAGGAGATTTTTTAAGCGTAGGAGTTCTTGAAGTAACAGATTAATTATGAAGTTTATAAAAAACAATTTTTATAAATTTGTAATTTTAGGTCTTTTAGGGACTTTACTTATTTGTATAAGTGTCTTTTTTGTATTAAAAAACAATGGACAAGATTTAGGAAAGAAGAAGTTATTGTCAAGAGTTGATTATCGCATATTTGCTTGTGGCAAGGAAGTTTTTTTGAAAGTAGATGAGAATGACATCAAAAGTAAGAGAAACGCTTTGTTTGCCCGTAGTGAAACTGGTAAGATTATTGCCGATGGCATTGTTGCAAATAATGATCATATTTTTTTAAGTTCATTTTTTGAAACAGTTGGTAGCATTATTGAATATACAACAGATCATAAGTCAAATCTTTATTTACTAACTGAAACTGGCGTGCAGGAATTTCATACGGGCGACATGTGCGACGGAAAGAAAGCTAGTCTTTATTTAATACATCATAGAGTTGAGACCGAAAAAAGACCATGGGAAATTTACTCTCGAATTATCTGGAAAGAAAAAGATTATATTTTAACAAACAACTATGGCAAGGTTCCTCCAGGGGACTGCTTTATATTTATTTTTGATTCCGAAGATGCTTTAGAACGTCCTTGGCCACGTTGCACTTCTCATGAAGAAGCATTAGCTACTGGAGAGCTAATTTTGGAAAAATGATATCACTTATGCAATTTTAGAATTTGAATATAAAAAATGCCCAGCTAACGCTGAGCACTTTTTAATTAGTAGTCCCTAGGGGAGTCGAACCCCTCTTACCAGGATGAGAACCTGGCGTCCTAACCGATAGACGAAGGGACCATTTTAAAATATTTTTCTAATCGTTTAGCTGAGTATTCCTGCTAATTTATGTCCGCGCAAGAAGTCAGCGCTACTAGTAATCTTTTTACTCGGCACCTGTAATTTCTTGATTACTAAAGCGTCTTGTCCGCATTGAACAGCTAACTGACCTGCGCTGATAAATATTTCACCAGCCCTATAATTATTAATTTTTAACGGATTTTTGTCAACCTCGATAATCTTGAATATTTGGTCGCCTAAAAAACTAAAAGTTCCGGGCCAAGGATTATAGGCGCGAACCATTCTGGCTATTTCCTGGGCGGGTTTTTGCCAATCAATATGACCATCTTCTTTGTTAAGAGTTTTGACATAACTCGCCTGAGACTCAGCCTGCTTCATGGGAGTAATTTTTCCCTCTATCCACGCTCGAATAGTGGCCGGTAGAATTTTAGCTCCGAGAGAAGCTAATTTATTATGAACATATTCTAAATTTTCATCGCCTTGTAAGATGATTTTTTCTTGTTTTAAAATTGGACCAGTATCAAGCCCCGCTTCCATTTGCATAATAGTTATGCCGGTTTCTTTATCCCCGTATAAAATCGGAGCATTCAAACAGGCGGCGCCGCGATATTTAGGCAGTAGGGAAGCATGAACATTAAGACAGCCGTAAGCCGGGATGTCTAAAATTTCTTGCGGAATTATTTTCCCATAAGCCACGACGATAATTAAGTCAGGGTTTAAAGCGCGAATATTATCCGCCTCATCTTTTATTTTTAAGGGTTGAAAAATATTTAGCTTATTTTCTAAAGCAATTTTTTTTATTGGCGGGTGAGTTACAATCTTGCCCCGGCCGACCGCTTTATCGGTTTGAGTAAAAACGCCGATTATTTCTATATCCGCTTGATCTATCAGGGCGCGCAAAGAGGGAACGGCGAATTCTGGCGTTCCCATGAAGATAATTTTTAATTTTTTATCACTGGTCGGTTTGGACATAGCGTCTAAATGTGCTATATTTAAAGCATGTTAAGCAATTTTTTTACATTTTTATTAAGCATTACTCAGGGCATGGGCTATTTCGGCGTAGCTTTTTTAATGGCCGTTGAAAGCTCCTTTATTCCTATGCCTTCGGAAATTATTGTCCCGCCGGCCGCTTATTTAGCCAGTCAGGGGAGTATGAATATTTTTTTAATCGTACTCGCTGGAGTTATCGGCAGTTTACTGGGGGCGATTTTTAATTATTATTTAGCTTATTATCTTGGGCGCCCGGTAATCTATAAGTTATCTAATCATCGTTTAGCTAAGTTCTTATTTATTTCTCCGGAGAAAGTCGAACGGGCAGAAAAATATTTTTTACAGAATGCGACGACAGCGACTTTCGTCGGCCGTTTAATTCCGGTTATCCGTCAGTTAGTTTCGATTCCGGCCGGTTTTTCTAAGATGCCTGTCGGTAAGTTTATCTTGTATACAGGATTGGGATCCTTTATCTGGGTGTCTGTTTTGGCGGCGCTTGGGTATTTTATCGGTGCTAACCAAGACGCCTTGCATCTTTATTATAGCGAAATAAAATGGGGATTACTTCTTCTGGGCTTTCTTTGGCTTAGCTTTAAAATCTTTAAGGCGATCAAGAAAAAGAATGCCGTCTAAATGATCGACTTCGTGCTGGATTACTCTTGCTAATAATTTTTCAACGGCTAGTTTTTGCTTATTGCCTTGCTTATCGAAGTAGAGGCAATTTATTTTTTTATGGCGCTCGACTGGAGCGTAAATTATTTCGCCCTGATCATTTAAAACGGACAGACAGCCCTCTTCTTCAATTTCCCGCGCCCAGGATTTTTTAGTTATCTGCGGATTAATCAGAAAAATATTCTTTTTCCCATCAGCAATCACAACGACGCGGATGTTATACCCAACCTGCGGAGCGGCTAATCCAGCGCCGTCTTTTTTTAGCATTGTTTCTTCTAGGTCGGCTAGAAATTTTTGGAATTCTTTATCTTTCAGCTTACGCAAATCAACCGGCGCTGATTTTTTGCGCAGCGTCGGATGAGGATTAATTAATATTTCCAGTTCTTTAGGCATATAATTATTTTTTTGAGTCGATAATCTTGAAAAAATATTTCCAAGCTGCCCCAGTTTTACAGAGCTCCTTAGTATCATTGAGGGCGATTTTTATTTTATGTTCCGGAATATCGCGGCAGACTTTAAAAATCGCGGCGCGCTTGAAGTTAGGGATATTAAGCTCTTTAATGATTTGTAGCGCTAAATCTTGCCAGGGATAGGCGGGCGGTTTAACTGTCTGGCGATTCTTTAAAATATCCGACAGGGATGAGAATTGTCCATCGCCGGCAGTTTGGCCTGTTTCTTTTTTATTCTCCATTCCCATCGTCATAACTATTATTAATCTTGTTTGATTCTTTAAATTCTAGGCTTAGATAACCGACGCCAAAATCAGTTTGATAGGCCAAAGTTTTTGCTTCTAATCCGGCGCCAGCGATTATTCCTAAAAGTATCATAATAGGTTTAAGGCCGCATTCACCAGCTTCAGTAATGAGCTTATGATCCATTTTTAGGATATTAGTAGCAGCGGTTTCTAGATCATTTAAATATTCAATCAGCTTATTATCAAACTTAGCCCCTTTCGGAGAATAGCCACCCGGTGATTTTTTCTTAAGCCGATGGGATAGGTCGCCAGAAGCAATGACGGCAATTTTTTTAGGCGAAGCATTAAGTATATCTTTTAAAGCTTGTCCGAACTGATAGCAGGCTTCGATATTGGCTCCTTCTGGCGGAGTAATAGTAACGAGTTTAAAGTTTCGTCCGGCCGATTGGAGCAGATAAGCAGGAATAGCACTGCCATAATCAAGAACGAGCTCTGAGCTTAAATGGACAGGGAAGCGGCCCCGCAGCTGGTTCTTTATTTGATCGGCGAGTAATAAATCTCCGGAGAAAATTGTTTTAGGCGGAATAAATCCGAAATCCTGTAAATTAATCTCCATTTCCGGGGCCGCATTTAAATTAAAATCATTACCCGATAAACCGTGCGGGGTAATAATGATAATGGTTTCCGGCTCTAAGTCGGCTAATTCTTCTTGGATTTTTCGATAAGCGGCTAGAGTTTGTCCAAGAAAATCATAATTAGCTCGGCCGATTTCGGGAATCAGTAAAGGAGAGTGAGGTAAGAGGGCCGATTTAACAAGAGACATATTTTTAGAGTTCTTCGCTGATAATCTCCCCCATAGCATAGTTGTAGAGGAATTTAGAAGAAGCAGTGACGACATTTTTCATATTATAGCCAAGTCTCAGGAAGGTACCTTCATCAGCAAATGGTCTTTTTAGGCCGTTAGAAATCAGATATATGGTCGGGAACGAATCAGTTTTAATTAGAGTTCCGTCAGCCAGCAACACTGGATTAACAGTGGTGTAGCTATTTAACGTAGCTGTTGAAGCTGGGGTTATCTTCTTACCCTTAAATCTGGTTTCTAGAAGGATCTTGTCGATTAGAGGGGATTTCGTTCCATCAACTACGTAATAAACGCCGCCGGTCTTAGTATCTTGCATTAAGACGCCGGTTAAATTAGTTGAAGTAGCGGTAATAGTTCTCCCTAAGGCATACATAGTTAAATCTTCCAAAGTAGCGTTTTCTAGTTCTGCTTGGTTGAAGCCGATTTTCTTAAAAACGTCAGCGCTGGCAAACGGTCGCTTTTCTTTGTCTACCAAGAGATATATTTGTTTATCGGGAGTTTGGACTAAAGAGTAATTGGCAAATTTAAGCGGCGCGCCTTCTTCATATTTGGTTAGCTCGGCGGCACTAATATTCACTACTTGCTCCGGTTTAAAGCGCGAAATAAAAGCGGAATAATTTAAGAACGGGCGTTTTTGTCCGTTTTCAATTAACCAGATTCCCGGCTCTCCATCGATTTTTACTAAAGAGCCGTCAGGATAGTTTTTAACTATTTTTTTAACCGGTGTTATAACCGATGGACTGAAATATCTTTGCCAGAGGCGGAAGACATTATAGTTTCCATTAAAGACATGAGGCGTATAGTTATATAGAGCGGCGGTAGCGCGATTTTCCGGAGTAACGACCATAGTTTCTTTAGAAATTGTTCCGTAGTTATTAGCAAAAGTATAGGTTTGCCCGGTGCGGTAGGCGTATTTATTAGGTTCGTTAATATAAGCGCGGAACTGCAAGGCGGCGCTATTAACTTGTTTTCCGAAACCTTTAAAGCGCCAGCAGCGATCGTAAGGACTGCAAGTTAGCATGCCGTCAAAAATCATATAACCAGTCGCCCAATCAAGATGATTTTGGCTCGGATTGGCATTTTCTATTAAACTAGTTTCTTTTTGTAGTAAAACTAATAAAAACTTAGGACTGACAGTAGTTATTTTTCGGCATTTCTCCTGTCGCTCTAATTCAGTCGGCGTTTCGCTTAAAACAATGCCATCGCAATCATAATTATTAACCGCCGCATCGTAGATTATTTCCGCGGCCGTTTTAACAGTTCCATAAGCGTTTTCGGTTTGATAGTTAGCGAGGTAGCTATTTTTACTGACTAAAAAAGCCTGAATATCACTTACAGTCATCGATGACGAGTCTAGCAGGTCGTTATCTTCTAAGATGCGATTAGGATTAAAATTAGGGTCAACAGTTACTTGCCCCCAGCTTATTTTAGGTAATATCAGGAAAAATAAAAAAAGAATAATGATTTTTTTCGTTTTCATGTTTATATTAAGTTTAAATTTTAATTCGTAATAAATTGTAGCAAATTTCTCTTGGAATGACAATTAAAATCAAGCGCCCGGTTAAGGCGCTTGAAATTAAGTAGTAGTTGTTTTAGCTAGCGTTTAACGACGCTAATAGCAATTTTTTCAGGCTGGTCAAGATCAATCTTGATTTTATCTCCATCCTTGATCTTGCTTTCAATGATCTCTAGAGCCAGCTCATCAAGAATCATTGTCTGGATTATTCTCTTGAGAGGTCGGGCGCCATAGGTGATGTCATAACCTTTTTCTGCAAGCATCTTCTTTATCTTCGGACTGATGCGCAGAGTGATATTCTTATTACTCAGGCGCTTTTCTACCTTAGCGAGTTCTAACTCGACGATTTCCTCTAGGGCACTGGCGCTTAAGCTGTGGAAGAGGACAATCTCATCAATACGGTTTAAGAATTCTAACTTGAAATTGTTTTTTAGAATTTTATCGATTTTCTCTTTCATCTCCTCCGTGCGCATTTTAGCTGAAGCTTGCTGGTCGCTGCCGTCAGAAAAGCCGATTGAGTATTGCTTGATAACTTCATTGCCGAGATTAGAGGTCATGATAATGATAGTGTTTTTGAAGTTAACCGTTCGTCCTTTGGAATCAGTCAGGCGTCCGTCGTCTAAAATTTGCAGCAAGACGTTAAACATATCCGGATGGGCTTTTTCAATCTCATCAAACAAAACGACGCTATAGGGATGGCGGCGCACCCTATCGGTTAACTGCCCGCCGTCATCATGGCCGACATAGCCGGGCGGGGAACCGATTAATTTGGCGACGGAGTGCTTTTCCATAAATTCACTCATGTCTAGGCGTATCAAAGATTTTTCATCATTGAACATGAAATTGGCCAAAGCCTTGGCTAGTTCGGTTTTTCCGACACCGCTCGGGCCGACGAAAAGGAAAGACCCAATCGGTTTTTTTTCTTCATTGATACCGGCGCGAGAACGGCGGATGGCGCTGGCGACCGCTTTAATCGCTTCTTCTTGCCCGACGACAACGCGGCTTAATTCTTTTTCCGCTTCACTCAATTTTTTTACTTCGTCTTGAAGCATCTTATTAAGAGGGATGCCGGTCCAACGGGCCACGACTTTAGCAATATCTTCTTCATCGACTTCCTCTTTGAGAATACGCTGGCCTTTCTTTTGGATTTTGATGAGTTCGTCCTGCAGATTTTTAATTTTGTTTTCTAAATCAGGAATCAAGCCATATTTAATTTTCGCGACCTCGGTTAAATCAGCTCCTTGGCGCTGAGTTATTTCGGCTTGGATCTTTAGATCTTCAATCTCTTTTTTAGAGGTGCGTATTTGGGAGATAATATTTTTTTCATTATTCCAATGTAGTTCCAGTTGAGAGGCTTTTTCTTTTAATCGAGCGAGCTCTTGATTGATAGAGCGGAGTTTATTTGATTTCTTGTCAGTGGTCATTATGCCCGCTTTATTTAACTCTAGTTGGTTAATTTTTCTCTTCAGCTGATCTAAATCGTCAGGCATAGAATCAATCTACATACGTAAAGAAGAAGTGGCTTCGTCAATTAAATCAACGGCTTTATCGGGTAGGAAGCGATCACTGATATAACGGCTGGAAAGTTTGGCGGCGGCGATAAGAGCATCGTCGGTAATCCGGACGCCATGATGGACTTCATACTTTTCTTTCAGTCCGCGCAACATGGAGACAGTATCTTCAATGCTTGGCTCGCTAACTATGATAGGCTGGAAGCGGCGCTCTAAAGCAGCGTCTTTCTCAATATATTTTTGATATTCTTTGGTGGTAGTAGCGCCGATAGTACGTAATTCGCCGCGCGCTAAAGCGGGTTTTAACATATTAGAGGCATCCATGGCCCCCTCGGAAGCGCCGGCGCCGATTAAGGTGTGGAGTTCGTCGATAAAAAGAATAATGCGGCCGTTTTGTGATTTGACTTCTTTTAAGACGGCTTTCAAGCGGTCTTCAAATTCACCACGGAATTTTGCTCCGGCGACTAAAGCGCCTAAATCAAGGGTGACGACTTCTTTATTTTTTAAATTTTCCGGAACATCGCCGGCAATGATTCTCTGGGCTAGTCCTTCAACAATCGCCGTTTTCCCGGTACCGGCTTCACCGATTAGAACCGGATTATTTTTTGTACGGCGCAAAAGCACCTGCATGATGCGGCGGATTTCTAAATCGCGCCCGACAACCGGATCAAGTTTTTCTTGCCGAGCCAGCTCGGTTAGATTACTAGTGTATTTTTCTAAGACATTGTATTTATTTTCCGGAAAAGGATCATGGATTTTTTGATTACCGCGGATGGCTTTCAGAATCTCCTTAACATTTTTATAATCAACGTTAAAGCCAAGCAAAATTTCTTGGGCCGGCGACTTAATGCCGATAAGCGCTAATAAGATATGTTCGGTAGAAATGAATTCATCGCTCATGCCGTCAGCTTCTTTCTGAGCCCTTTCTAGGATTAAAGCCGTTTCGGCCGTTCCAGAAACCGACTGGATTGGCCCATCGGTAATTTTCAATTTAACACTAGGCAGCTTCTCAATTTTTTGAATAACGGCTTCTTCAATCATCTCGGGGTCTATTTTCATCTTTTCTAAAATAGGCTTGATTAAACCCTCGCTTTGTTGTAGAAGGGCAAGAAGAATATGAACCGCCTCAATATTAGCTTGGCCGTAAGAGGAGGCGATAAACTGGGAGTTAATAATCGCTTCTTGGGACTTGTCGGTAAATTTATTGAACATATATTTAGATATTTTTTAGAATAATATTTTTAGCAGTCTTCTCTTTAGAGTGCTAATTCTATAATAATATAGGCGCCTTTTCTTGTCAAATATGGCCGAGAAGCATTTTCTTTATTAAGGGTTTTATGTTAAGATATAATTAATAAGTTATAAAATAAAGTGCACAACCATGTTCAGGCATAATTTTTTAAGTTATAGCGGGAAAGTCATTATTTCGCTAATTTTAGAAATAGTTTATTTTCCGGTCTGGTGGTATAGCGTCGGTTTTTTTCGAATCGCTAAAAATATTTGGCGATTTTTTCGTGGTCGAGAGCGAGCGCTGGGCTTTTCTGTGTGGCTAAAAAATATTTTTGTGCCGATGTATGGCCAATATGACTGGGCGGGGCGTTTAATTAGCTTCTTTATTCGTTTAATCCAGATAATATTTCGTGGCGGTATTCTGTTTTTCTGGGGAGCTATTTGCCTTTTCTTAACTATCAGTTGGCTGGCTCTGCCAATCCTGTTAGTCTTAGCGTTAGCTTTTCAAATTCTTAAATAATTTTCAGTTTTATGATTTTTGATAAAACTAATTTTTCCGAATTACAATTTAGTCACGATGATGCTGCCCAGTCGCCGAGTACTTGGTTTCTTGGTCGCCAGCTCATTTGGCGGCGGCAATTTTCTAAACCAGTGATTCTTTTAGAAAGAACAAAGGAGAGAACGGAAAAGATTTTAGAATTTTTAACTTGGTTGATTATTTTTGCTGGCTACGGCGCTTTCTTCTTTTGGATTTTTATTCATCAAGCTGATTTATTAGCTAACCCTCTAAGCTTGCTTTTTTTCTGGGCCGAGCCCGACCCGCTGATTTTTATTTTTGTTTTGACGCTCTGGTTTAATTTATTTCTTTATTATAAAAAGAGTGAAGCTAAAACCAGCAGCCGGAAAATAAATTATCGCCGTTTTGCGCAGCCGGCCGGAAATAAATCAGCTAAAAGTTATAATGTCAGTCGCGCTTTCAGTCCGCTGGCTTTACGTTATTTAGAAGATGCTTTTTTGTTGGCTCGCCGCCTTGATAGACGGACGATTACCGCTTTACATCTTTTCCGCGCCTTGCTTCAAGATAAAGAAGTCCAGGCTTTACTTATTCGGCTGGATGCGGATATTAAGAAATTAATCGAGCTAGTTGACAATAACTTATTAAAACCGCTTGATGAGCAAGGCAAGGATAGCGATTTAGATAATGCTTTAAAAGAGGCTTTAATTAAAGCGTTTATTGAAGCCTATGAACTTGAGCAAGATAATGTCGATGTTTTAAACATCTTAGCTTTTTGTTATCAGAAAGACGCTTGGCTAGCGGAGATTCTTTATGAGCTAGAAATTGATGAAGAAAAAATTAAGAACGCCATTCAATGGTTCAGAATTAATCGACGCCTGCTAGAAAATTATAAAGCTTATCGCCAATCGGCGCTTCTAAAGCCGGGGACGAGCATGAATCGCGCGTATACAGCGATTGCGACGCCGACACTTGATCATTTTTCTCATGATATTACCGTTAAATCAAAATATAACCATACGGATTTATGCGTCGGACGCAGCAAGGATATCCGAGCAATTTTTGAAGCCTTTACGGGCGGTCATAGCGGCGTTCTTCTTGTTGGTCCGACGGGAGTTGGTAAAACGGCCGTGATTAATGGCCTAGCGCAATTAATGGTTGAAGAGAATGTCCCCTCATTTTTAAAAGATAAGCGCTTAGTCGAGCTTGATGTCTCCCGCTTAATCTCTGGAGCGGACTCGACCCAGGCGCAGGAAAGACTGTTAATAGCGATTAATGAAATTAATCGTTCCGGAAATATTATTTTATATATTGATAATATTGAGAATTTAATCGGCGTGAGCGCCGGCAGTCAAGAGAGCTTAGACTTATCGGAAGTTTTAGCAGAAGCCTTGGGTCGCCAGCATTTGCTTTGCTTAGGGGCGGTGACGACGGAAAATTATACTAAGTATGTTGAAAGCCGGGCGCTTGGTTCGGTGATGACGACTATCGGTATTAAAGAGCCGGAGTTTAACGATGCTATGAGTATTTTAGAAAGCAAGGTCGGGTTATTAGAATCAAAATACGGAATTTTTATTGTTTATAGCGCTTTAGAACAGGCGGTTAAAATGTCGATCAAATATTTACATGATAAGTTTCTGCCGGCCAAAGCGATTGACTTATTAGAAAAGGCCGCTTTGGTTACCGCTAAAAAGGCCCAGAATGATCCTAGCCAATCAGTTTGTACTCACGAAGAAGTAGCGGTGGCGATTGGTGAAATGACAGGAATACCGGTCAATAAAATTACCGTTGATGAGAGCCAAAAATTATTAAGCCTGGAAACGGAAATTCATAAGCGCTTAATCGGCCAGGAAGAAGCCGTTAAAGCGGTGGCGGCTAGTTTGCGCCGGGCGCGCGTCCAGCTTAAAGAATCATCGCGGCCGATAGCCAGTTTTCTCTTTCTTGGCCCGACCGGTGTTGGTAAAACTGAGCTCGCTAAGGCTGTTTCCGAAGTTTATTTCGGCGACGAAAACTATTTGATTAGAATCGACATGAGCGAATATCAGCACGCCGATAGCGTTAAAAAAATGATTGGTGATAGCGACGGAACCCTAGGGTATTTAACTGAGGCGGTCCGCAAGAAACCATTTTCTCTAATTCTTTTTGATGAAGTTGAAAAAGCTAACCCCGATATTTTAAATTTGTTTTTACAGCTTCTTGATGATGGCCGCTTAACCGATGGCCAAGGCAGAACAATTAGCTTTACGGAATCGATTATTATCGCGACGTCTAATATCGGGGCTCTTTATATTCAGGAACAGATTAAACTCAAGACAGAGATTAATCTCATTAAACAAGAATTAATTGATAACCAGCTTAATAAATATATGAGGCCGGAGCTGATTAATCGTTTTGACGGGATTATTGTCTTTAAGCCGCTTTCTCCAGATAATGTTTTATCAATTGCTACTTTAATGCTTAAGAAAATCAAAAAAACCTTAGAGCTCAAGGGAATTGGCCTAAAAGCTGATAAAGACGGCGTAGCGATTTTAGCTCGCGATGGTTATGACCCGAAGTTTGGCGCCCGTCCGCTGCGACGCCTCTTACAGGATAGAGTCGAAAATGAAATTGCTACTAGATTTTTAAACGGTGAATTGAAGCGGCGCGATACTATTTTAATTAACTCTCAAGCAGAATTGGAAATTGAAAAAGCCGGCAAGCTTTAAAGCCTAGGAATGTCCTATAGAAATTTATGTTTTATGTTTTAGTTTTTAGCGCCAGCTTAGTTTTGTCAACTCTCCTGACTTTAATAGTTAAGAAGTTAGCTTTGTCTTGGAAAATAGTTGACTGCCCGGATAAAAACGGGGTAGGGGGCCGGAAAATTCATCAGCGTCCGACGCCTCTTCTGGGCGGACTGGCTATTTTTGTAACTTATTTTTCCTTATTATTTTTATTTAAAGATTATTTCTTGGCCGGTGATTTAACTTGGTCGCACCTCATCGCCTTTTTTTTGGGCGGGGCGATAATCGTGATAGGCGGCGTTTTAGATGATAAATATAATTTGCCGCCTCGCCAGCAGATAATTTTTCCTATTTTAGCCATCATCGCTTTGCTTATCGGCGGCGTCGGGATTGCTAAACTGACTAACCCTTTCGGTGGCTTTATCGACTTATCTTCAGGGGTAGTTTTAAGCGCCGGGCTAATCATTGTCTGGCTTTTGGGAATGATGTATACGACTAAGCTGCTGGACGGGGTCGATGGCTTGGTGTCTGGCGTTGGGGCAATTGGGGCAGTCGTTATTTTTTTGTTTACCTTAACGACTCGTTATTATCAGCCGGATATTGCTTTTGCGGCGATTCTTCTAGCCGGGTCTTTAGCGGGTTTTTTAATTTTTAATTGGCATCCGGCTAAGATATTCTTGGGTGAAGGCGGCTCTTTATTGCTCGGATATATTTTAGGAGTGCTCGCCATTATTTCTGGCGGAAAAATTGCCATGGCGCTTTTAGTGATGGGATTCCCGATTCTCGATGTAGCCTGGACTATTATCCGGCGCTTATTGCAGGGAAAAAATCCTTTTCGTTTTGCTGATAATAAACATCTTCATCATCGGTTATTAGCTCTGGGATTAGGACAAAGAAAAACGGTTTTAATTTTTTACTCTTTATCATTAGTATTCGGGTTAAGCGGATTATTTTTACAAAGCCGAGGCAAATTTCTTATGCTCCTTGTCTTACTTATTCTGATGATGGCGGTTGTAATTGCTTTTCATATGCTTGATCGGCGCAATTCATCTCTTAAGCCGAAGTTGCTTCTTCATATTTGTTGCGCGCCTTGCAGTTCTTTTATCAGTCGTGAAAAATTATTGCCCAATTTTCGTTTAACTTGGTATTTTTATAATTCTAATCTTAATTCTCAGGAAGAATATGATCAGCGTTTAGCGGCGGTTAAGGAAGTGGCTACTCGTTTTAATATTCCTTTAATCATCGAACCTTATGAACATAGCGCTTGGCGAGAATTAGTTAGGGGCCGAGAAGGAGATACGGAAAAAGGCGGACGCTGCCAAATTTGTTACCGCGACCGTTTAGCTAAAACGGCCGATTTAGCGCGTCGTCAGGGCTTTG
The DNA here is from genome assembly GCA_964587195.1 of uncultured Gammaproteobacteria bacterium. Taxonomy (GTDB): domain Bacteria; phylum Patescibacteriota; class Patescibacteriia; order Patescibacteriales; family UBA12465; genus UBA12465. Next base: position 15,423 of record CAZPKN010000012.1, read on the forward strand.
ATTTTTTTAGCACCAGTCTACTGGTTAGTCCGTATAAAGATACAGCGGCCATTATGGCCATTAGCCGTCAGTTGCAAGCTGAAATGGGTGTTAAATTTTTAGAAGAAGATTTTCAATCGGATAATATTTATCGTCGTTCGCAGGAGTTAGCAAAAGAGCTTGGTTTGTATCGCCAGAAATTTTGTGGTTGTGAGTTTTCTAAACGTTAAAATCTTAATTGTCCCTCGCGGCTTTAAATGTTATAATGATATTACTAAATATATTTTTTAAATTTATGTCTAAGGGATATAAAATATTTGTTTTGTCAATCTTAATTTTATCTTTAAGCGCCTGTTCTTTGCCTTGGAAAAAGAAAACCGGCGGGAATTTATTAATTCCCAATAACTTAGCTAACGAAGAAGAGGCCAGTAGCGATAAGCCAGCTACTAGCCAGATTAAGAAGTTCGCTAATTACGATGAGCTGGCGGCTTTTCTAAAGGAAAACGCTGCTAATCAAAACTTTTCATTAACCAGGGTGACTAAAGAAATGGCCGTATTTGATGCTGCGCCGGGGGCCGCCGAAGAAACTGTTGATTATTCGACGACTAACAACCAAGTAGCTAGAGTTGATGAGGCTGATATTATTAAAACAGACGGCGAGTATATCTATGCCTTAGTTCGTCAAGAACTAAAAATTATTAAAGCTCGTCCGGCCGAAGAGGCGCAAGTAGTAGGTGTGCTTGATTTTAAATCCCGTCCTCAAGGCTTATTTATTAACGGCAATAGCTTAATTATTTTTGGAACGGACGAAGAAATCCAAACGGCGGAAATTTATAAAGTTTTGCGCCGTCGCGATGCTTATACTTTTTTGCAAGTATTCGATTTAGCGGATAAGGCTAATCCTAAGCTGGTTCGTGATTTGAAATTTGAAGGTTCTTATACGGATGCGCGCTTGATAGGCGATTATGCTTATTTATTTACGGCTAGCACAGCCGCTTATTCGGCTAACGAGTCGGTGATTCCTAATGTTTTAGAAAATGGCCAGATTTTGAGTAAAGATTGCGCGACGGTTAGTCGCTGCTATGCGCCAGATGTTTATTATTTCGATATCCCTTACGAATCATATAATTTTACTAACGTGATGGCGATCAATACTAAGGATCATAACGAAAATATCGCCGGCCAATCATATCTCATGAGCCAGGGGCAGAATTTATATGTTTCAGAAAAAAATATTTATATTACCTATACGGAATATCTTAATGAATATGATTTTGAACAGACTGTTCGTCGGGAAATAGCTTTTGCGCGACTGAGCGCCGATGATCAGGCAAAAATTACGGAGATTGATAAGGCGCCTAATTATATTTTAAATAAAGAAGAAAAGACCATGAAAGCCGGTCTGATTATTGATCGCTATATTAGCTCATTAGAGGAGGAAGAACGTAAGGCCTTAAGCGCCGAAATTGAAACTGCTTTAAAAAATAAACTCCTGGAGAGCGCCAAGGATATGGAAAAGACAGTTATTCATAAGATTGGTATTCGCGGCAATAGCGTCGAATATCGCGGTTTAGGAACGGTTAACGGCCGCGTTCTTAACCAATTTTCTATGGATGAGCATGATACTTATTTCCGCATTGCTACTACGCGCAGCGAACTTTGGTCGCGCTTTAGCGATAGCAGCAAAAAGTCCTATAACAATGTCTATATTTTAAATAATGAACTTAAGCTGATCGGCGGCTTAGAGAACTTAGCGCTTGATGAGGTGATTTACTCGGCGCGTTTCATGGGCGACCGTTTATATTTAGTAACCTTTAAGCAAACCGACCCCTTATATGTTATTAGTTTAGTCGACCCGCTTAAGCCGAGTGTGCTAGGGTCCGTTAAGGTTCCTGGCTATTCAACCTATCTCCATCCGGTCGACCAAGAAGGCTCGAAATTAATTGGCATCGGGCGCGATGTCGAAGTCGATGAAAACGGCAATACAAAAATTAAGGCTCTAAAACTGTCTTTGTTTGATTTTGCCGATTTAAAAGCGCCTAAAGAATTAGACTCTTTCTTGATTGGCGATTCGACGAGCGATTCGATTGCTCTTTATGATCATAAAGCATTTTTATATTCGGCTGATAAAAATTTATTGGTCTTGCCGGCAGTGTTGCGCAATAATAATGCGATTGTTTTCGGCGGCTCCCTAGTATTTAACTTAGAAAATAATAAGCTGATTCTTAAGGGGCGTATAGATCACTCAAACGGCGGACAAGCGGCCGCTCCGGATTTTTGGAACTCTTATAGTTATTATGATAATACGGTTAAGCGCAGCTTATATATCAATAATAACCTCTATACTTTTTCTAACAGATTCTTAAAAGTAAATAATTTAGATGATTTAGCGGATATTAAAGAGCTGGTTTTAACGGAGGCGGAGCAAGGAATTAACCCGCCGGTGATTGCCGAACCAGATAGCCCGATCTCTGATACTCCGAGCACTCCTCCTATTACAGATACTCCTCCTCCAGTGGCCGGCCCATCGGAAGGTTCAGCGGCCAGCCCATCGGAAGGTTCAGTTGAAGCAGAGGCCCCTCAGGGCGCCCCGATTATTGATGAGGCTCCGGTGACTGAGAATGAAGTTCCCGAAGAAGCCTTGCTTATCCCTGGTGCTTAGTTAGTCAAGATATATGCCGAAAAAAATTCCTTTGCTATTTTTAGTCGCTGCTTCGCTCTGGGCTTTAAGTGAATTATTCATTTTAAAGCCTGGTCTTTTTTTTGTTTCTTTAGCCGTCGCCGCTTTAATTATTATTTTAACGATTAAAAAATTAGTTGGTCGTAAAAGCCCGATTTTTTGGCCGCTTTTGGCGCTTAGTCCTATCTTATATTATTTAGCAGCTGCTTTTTATAGTGCTATTTTAACTAATCAATGGTGGATACAATTTATTTTTCTCATTAATGCTTACGCCATTTTTGCTTATCTTAAAAATATTTATTATTATTTTTCTTTTGGCGCTCCCGAAAGGGAAGCGAAGTTGCGCAAATTAATTCTAAGTTTTTCTTTCTTAGCGTTTTTTGCCGCCGCCGCTACTCTTTATGCCCTGCCGATTTTTCTAAATTTTTCTTTTGGATTTATTTTTCTTCTGTTAGTTTTGTCGGGAGGAGTATTTTTTGCTCAGTTAATGATTCTAACCAGTCATCAAAAAGATAGCTGGCTTTTTTTATTCTTAAATACCATAATTCTTGGCGAGCTAACGGGCGTTCTATTGCTACTGCCGCTCAGTTTTAATGTTCGCGGTATTTTAGCGGCGATTTTTTTCTATAGCCTGGTGTTATTTAATAATTGGCGGCTTGAGGGGCGCTTGAATTTCCGTCATTTGCGCTGGCCGCTAGTTTTATCGTTATTATTAATCTTTATTATACTTTTCTCCGCCCGCTGGCGTTAGAATTTAATTTTATGCTTAAAAGAATAAAAAACAGTTTTTTATTAATGATCGTTTTATTAACTGCTTGCGGCTTCGCGGCGGGAATTCTGGGAACGCTTTTGGTTCGCTATATGGTCGAAGATTCGTATCTGCCATATTTTAACCAGGAGCTGGATTTGAATAATTTAAATGCTAATCGGGCCGGCTTAATTATCCGTGAGCCGAAAAAAGTGGTTGTCAATCAGGATTTAAAGATTGAAGAGACCCTTAACGCTGTTTCTGGCTCTTTAGTGGGAGTTTTTAAAGAGACGGCTAAGTCGTCAGACCCTAATCGACCTGATTATTATGCTTTGGAGAAACCGTTGTTTATCGGTTTGGTAGTTACTGGAGATGGCTGGGTTGTCTCATCTCTACCAGATGACATTAAGGAGTCTTTTAATGTTAAAAATTATTTAGCCGTGACGGCCGACCGGAAGATTTATCGCATTGATAAGATAAATGTTATTAAAGATTCTTCGGGCGATGCGGTTTTTTTCCATTTAGCGGAAGCTAATAATTTGCCGGTTAGAAAAATAGTCCCGCGGGCGGAGTTATCTCTGGGGCAATCGCTGCTAGTAATTGATAATGAGAAAAATGTTTGGCCGACTAGCTTATCATCTTTTAAAAAATCAGCCGTTGTTTTAAGCAGCGACGCTCCGCAGGCTTTTTTAAGTCTAGCTAACAACTCCGAGGCTAAACAGAGGAATTCTTTTATCTTTAACTTTGCCGGCGATTTAGTAGCCGTTATTGGCGCCGATAAAGATATTGTGCCGGCTTTTGCCTATAGCAATTATTGGCAGGATTTAGGCAAGGAACAAATTTCCGGCCGGCCTTTTTTAGGTCTTAATTATTTAGATTTATCCGCCGTTAAAATCGCTGACATTACTATGAATAAGGGAGCTTTAGTTTATCCGGGTAGCGATAAAGTCGCCGTAGTTAAGAATAGTCCGGCCGCGGCCGCTGGACTAGTCGCCGGTGATATTATTACCTGGGTTAATAACCAAGAATTAACTAGCGGTAATGATTTAGCAGATTTAATTATTCGTTATCGCGCCGGTGATAAAATTACTCTTAGCTATATACGCGCCGGCCAGGAGCGCCAGGCCGAAATAAAATTAGGAGAGCTAAAATAAATTAATTAATAGTATGAAAATAAGAACGCTCAGCCGACTTAAAAATTTACAAGGAAAAACGGTTTTTTTACGAGTTGATTATAACGTCGCGGTTGTTAAGGGGAAAATTCAAGACGACTATCGTTTGCAAGCCTCTTTGCCGACTATTGATTTTTTACGTTCGCGTGGCGCTCGTCTTATTATTGCCAGTCATTTAGGCGACCCTCAAGGTAAGGTGAAAGAGGAGTATTCTCTTAAGCCGGCGGCGATTCACTTGCGGAAATTATTAAAAGCCCCAGTTAAATTTATTGGAGCAGTTCGTGGCGCGCGAGTTAAAGCGGCCGCCAGTCGGCTCGGTGTTGGAGAAATCCTCATGTTGGACAATCTGCGGTTTGAAGAAGGGGAGCTAACTGATGATCAAGATTTTGCTAAAGAATTAGCCTCTTTAGCCGATATTTATGTTAATGATGCCTTCGCTGTTTCTCATCGCCGTCAAGCATCGGTCGCGGCGATTAAGAATTTTTTGCCAGCTTATGCTGGACTACTAGTCGAGCAGGAAGTCCGCGCTTTAAATAAGGTTTTACAGCCTAAAAAACCGTTAACCGTTGTGATGGGCGGAGCGAAGATTAGTACTAAAGCTCCTTTGATTGCTAAGTTATATTCAAAAGCTGATACTATTTTGCTCGGCGGTGGCTTAGCTAATAATTTTTTCAAATATCAAGGAAGGGAAATCGGCTTATCTTTATTTGATAAAGATAGTGTCGCTTTTGTAAAGAAATATTTTATTCGTAATAAATTAAAATCCAAGATTATTTTGCCTTTAGATGTCGTTGTTCGGGATAAAAAAGGATGTGTCCGCGTTTCTACTCCTGGTGATGTTAAGAAAAATGAAGCGATTTTTGATATTGGCCCGGCCACTATTGGCTTATATGCTAAATATATTAACAGGGCTCAGACCTTGGTTTGGAACGGGCCCTTGGGAAAATTTGAAGAAAATTCTTTTAAGCAAGGAACTCTTTCTATCGCTCGGCTAATTGCCGCTCGTTCTCAGGGACGCGCTTACGGACTGGTCGGCGGCGGAGAGACCGTAGCCGCTTTAAATCTAACTAAAATGTCGGAATATGTTGATTGGGTTTCGACGGCGGGCGGAGCGATGCTATCTTATCTGGGCGGAGAGAAAATGCCAGGATTAGAAAAAATCATTAGTTTTTAAAAATAAGCTAATTAAGACCATATGCCAAAAATAAAAAATATTAGCGCCCGCGAAATACTTGATTGCCAAGGCCGCCCGACTATTGAAGCGCGCGTCTTTTTAGATAGCGGTTTAAGCGCTAAAGCGAGCGTCCCGAGCGGCAATTCACGCGGTTCTTATGAGGCCCATGAGCTTCGCGATGGCGATAGTAAGAGATATAGCGGACAAGGGGTTCTCTTAGCGGTCGGGAAAATTATTGAAGCGATTGCTCCTCAACTGATTGGCCAAGAAATTACTGATCAAGAGGGGATTGATAAAACAATGATAAATCTTGATGGCACGGAAGATAAGCGCAGCCTGGGAGCCAACGCTATTTTAGCGGTTTCTTTAGCTTGTGCTCGGGCAGGCGCTTTAAGTCAGGGTAAAGAATTATTTGAATATTTAGAGGAAAAATTTCAATTTACCGCTGGTCGAAAAATGCCGACGCCTTTATTTAATATTTTTAATGGCGGCCGGCATGCTGATACTAATCTTGATTTTCAGGAATTCCTATTGATTCCTAAGTCGGGAAGCGCTGCCAAGATGATACAAATAGGGGCGGAAGTTTTCCATGAACTCGGTCGAGTTTTAAAAGAAGCTAATTACGATACTGATACTGGACTGGAAGGCGGTTACGCGCCTGATTTAGATTCTAGTATTGAAGCGATTGAATTAATTCTAGCCGCGGCGGTGCGCGCCGGCCATAATCCGGGTCAGGATATTTTTCTAGGAATAGATGTCGGTTCTTCATTACTATATGAAGAAGCCAGCCGTAAGTATGTCTTTCCGCTTGATAACGTTTATTTTAGTGCTGACAATCTTATCGGCCTTTATAATGAATGGCTCAGGAAATATCCGCTCGTTTATTTAGAAGATGCTTTAGCAGAAGATGATTGGAATGCTTGGCGCGATTTAACTAGCGAGCTAGGAGAAAAAATGCTTTTAGCCGGCGATGATTTATTCGCGACTAATATTACGCGTTTAAGTCGCGGCTTAAAAGAAAGGGCGGCTAATTCAATAATTATTAAGCCCAATCAAATCGGGACCTTGACGGAAACGGTTGAATGTATAAAACTAGCTCAGAGACAAGGGTATAAGACAATTATTTCCCATCGGAGCGGAGAAACGGTTGATGATTTTATTGTTGATTTAGCGGTCGCTAGCGGCGCCGATTATTTAAAGGCCGGCTCCTTGTCTCGTGGCGAGCGGTTAGCAAAATACAATCGTTTGCTGGAGATTGCTACTTTAATCGAACCAAATAATTAAATATGAAAAATATCACGACCGACAATGTCAGCGAGCCTCCGTCTAGAGAAACGGTCGTTTTGTTGTTGCTTGATGGCTGGGGGATAGCGCCGGCTGGAGAAGCCAATATCATTAGCTCAAGTCGTACGCCGAATTTCAATCGTTTAATTAAAGATTACCCGGTGGCATTGCTCAGAGTGCGGAAAAAGAGCCTGAATGCTCGTTATTTAAGTTTAGGCGCCGGCCAACATTTAATTGATGAAAATACCCAGATTACGACCGGACTGTCGAAGGTTGTTTCTGAGAGCGGATTAAAGCAGTTAAAGATTACCGAATCAAACCGCTTAGCGGCCTTAACTTATTTTTTCAACGGTGGGCGTGAAGAAAAATTAAACGGAGAAGAGTGGCAAATAATTTCCGCTCAACCAGCAGATAAGTTTGACCCGGGTCGAATTATTAGGAAAATTTGCCGGGAATTAGATAAAGCTTTGGCGAGCGGAGAATTTAATTTTATCACAGTCGCTATTCCTAGCTTAGACTTAATTGCTCAAGACGGCCAGCCCGAGGACATTCAGAAGGCCATTGAAATAATCGATAAAAATCTCGGACGCATCGTGGAAACAGTTTTAAATAATGCGGCTAAATTAATAGTTAGCGCGGCTTGCGGTAATGCTGAACATGTTAAGAATATGGCGACGGAGCTAGATGATAAAGAAATGACCGATAATCCAGTACCGTTGATTATTGTCGGCGATTCTTTGACTGGTAAAACTTTTGGATTAAAAGAACCAGTCAACGGCGATTTAAGCTTGTTGGCGCCGATTGGCGGACTGGATGATTTAGCGCCGACTATTTTAGAGATTATGGATTTGAAAATACCGGCCATGATGACCGGTAAATCCTTGATTGATAAAAAATTGAATTGGGGAGAATTAGAAAAGTAAATGGGCGGCTAAACTGGTTAAAGCGCCTATTAGGGCTCCGATTAAAACCTGTAAAGGAGTATGCCCGATTTTCTCCATTTGTTTAGGATAACGACGATCTAAAAAATCGTCTTCTTGTAAATCATCAACTAAAACATTCAGAGTTTTGCCGTGGGAGCCGAGATAGTTTCTTAAGCCGATAGCATCGGTAATTACTATCATGGCATAAACAAAGGCGCAGGCAAAAATGGGCGACTCCAGTCCTTGCCGCAGGGCAATAATCGAGACTAGGGAAATCACGACGGCTGTATGCCCGCTGGGCATATCAGAGTAGGAGATTAAATCATGCCAGGTAATTTTGCGCGACTTTGATCTAAGCCAAACTTTGATTCCTTGAGCGATGATGAAGGCAATTATTGGGGAGAAAAGATAAATATACATATGTTTAGATGTCTAAGTTTTGAACTTTCTTAGCGTGAGTTTGGATGAAGTTTTTACGCGGCGCGACATTATCGCCCATGAGCATATCGAAAATTTGATCAGCTTTAGCGGCGTCTTCAATAGTCACTTGCTTAACGATACGTCTGGCCGGATCCATGGTCGTTTCCCAAAGCTGTTCCGGATTCATTTCTCCTAAACCTTTATAGCGCTGAATAGTTATTTTTGTCGGTTTTTTCTTATCTTCCTCTTCCTTAGCTTTTTTACCTTTACTTTTATTTTCGGTCGTTTCTTCCTCAGTAATTTCTACTTCAATATTTTCGCCGTCTTCTCCTTCTTCGCCGACTTCGACCGCTTCTTCGACGCTGCCGCCCAGTTCAACAATAATTGCTTCTTTTTCTTCGTCACTATAAGCATAGCGAATAGTAGAGCCTTTTTTTAGTTGGTACAGCGGCGGCTGGGCGATATAAACATAACCGCCGTCAATTAAAGAAGCGAAGTGCCGGAAGAAGAGAGTTAGCAGCAAAGTTCTAATATGGGCGCCGTCAACGTCAGCATCAGTCATGATAATGATGCGGTGGTAGCGCAGTTTTTCGAGATCAAGCTGATCGTCGATATTGGTTCCTAGGGCGATAACTAAATTTTTAATTTCATTATTAGCCAACATCTTATCGAGGCGCGCGCGCTCAACATTTAAAATCTTGCCTCGTAAAGGAAGAATGGCTTGAAATCTTCGATTTCTGCCCTGTTTGGCGCTACCGCCAGCGGAATCTCCTTCAACGATATACAGTTCACATTCTTCAGGATGGCGGCTGGAACAATCTGCTAGCTTGCCCGGTAAAGTCATGCCTTCCAGGGCGCCTTTGCGCAGAATAGTCGCTCTGGCGGTTCGAGCGGCTAAACGAGCTTGAGCGGAGAGGACGCATTTTCCGACTATCGCCTCGGCTTCTTTCGGGTGTTCTTCTAAATAGGTATTAAAAGCTTCGCCAAAAACTGTTTCGACGTAACCCTTCATTTCCGCATTGCCGAGCTTTCCCTTGGTTTGTCCCTCGAATTGAGGATCGGCTAGCTTAACGCTGACAATAGCGGTTAAACCTTCGCGAACATCGTCGCCAGTTAGATTTTCTTGTTTCTCTTTAAGCAGGTTTTTATTGCGGGCATAATTGTTTAAGGTTCTGGTTAAAGCGGTTCTAAAACCAACGACATGTGTCCCGCCTTCTGGGTTATGAATATTATTAGCGAAAGCCAGAAGAGTTTCGTTATATTCATCATTATATTGCAAGGCAATTTCTACCTTGCCGTCTTTAACGTCTTTTTCAATATAGAAGACTGTTTCATTTTTAATATTTTTATTGCGATGCAGGGATTTAATATATGATTTAATGCCGCCTTCAAAATGAAATTTATATTTTTTTTCTCGATGTCCTTCGCGCTGATCAAAAATATTAATAGTTATTCCTTTAGTTAAATATGATTGTTGGCGCAGACGATCAAGAACCTTGCCCCAGTTATATTCCAACTCGGTAAAAATTGTCGGGTCGGCTTTAAAAGTAATCGTTGTTCCGGTATCCTTGCAGTTTCCGGCCGGCTTAGCCGGTTTAAGGGGTTTGCCGATTTTATATTCTTGTTCCCAAATCTTGCCGTCGCGATGAATTTCTGCTTTTAAATATTCACTTAGGGCGTTAACGACCGAAACACCGACGCCGTGTAAACCGCCGGAGACTTTATAGCCGCCACCGCCGAATTTTCCGCCAGCATGTAGTTTAGTTAAGACGGTTTCGAGAGCCGATACGCCAGTTACTTTATGTTTTTCGACTGGGATGCCACGCCCGTTATCTTTCACAGACACCAATCCGCCCGGCAAAAGGGAAACGGAAATTTCATTAGCGTAGCCAGCCATAGCTTCGTCAATCGAGTTGTCGACTACTTCCCAAATAAGATGGTGTAGCCCGGCGGCTGAAGTCGAGCCGATATACATTCCCGGCCTTTTTCTAACAGGGTCCAATCCCTCAAGAACAGTAATCTGATCGGCGCCGTAATTATTAGCTTTTTTCAAATCTTTAGACATATTATCACTGAATTAAAAACAAAAATCCCCATATTTTTCCGGGCATTTTAACGTCTTTTTATCGCCTCAAGGGCATTATTATCAATTAATTTTCTATCATTATTTTAGCAAAAAAAAGCCGAGAAGGCAAGGGTCGAATAAGGGGGGAAAACGCGTCTTTCTCTTCATTTTCTCAGCGAACAATGGTATGATAAACAGGCGAGAAATTAAGAAAATATTATGTCTAAAATTTTAGTAACCGGAGGGGCCGGTTTTATTGGTTCGACGCTGGTTGATCGCTTAATATCCTTAGAACATGAAGTTGTCGTTATTGATGACTTGTCTTCGGGGCGCCGCGATTATGTTAACCCGTCTGCCAAGCTCTATGAAGTTGATATTACCTCGGAAAAAATTGCCGAGATTTTTGAGCAAGAAAAGTTTGATTTTGTTTATCACTTAGCGGCCCAGATTGATGTCCGCCGTTCGGTCTCCGACCCGGAGTTTGATAATCGAGTTAATGTTTTAGGCGGCCTTAATATTTTAGAAAATTGCCGGGCGTCTAAAGTTAAAAAGATAATTATGGCTTCAACCGGTGGAGCGATTTACGGCGAAGCGGAAGAAATTCCGACGACCGAAAATAGCCCGACTTATCCCGTTTCTCCTTATGGCATCCATAAACTTACCTTGGAGAAATATTTGAATTATTATTATCAGGTTTATGGTTTGAATTATACTGTTTTACGTTTTGCTAATGTCTATGGTCCGCGGCAATTCAAGGGCGGGGAAGCGGGAGTAATTGCTATTTTTATTGCTAACGCCGTGCAAGGAATTTCTAGCCAGCAATTTGGCGATGGCTTGCAAACCAGAGACTTTGTCTATGTCGATGATGTCGTTCGAGCTCTTATATTATCTTTAGAAATTGATTGCCGAAGCGAGATTAATATTGGCTCAGGGATTGAAACGACTCTTCTTGATGTTAGACGAGCCATCGAAGCGGCTTTAGAAGAAAAAATGCTCATTGAAGAAAAGCCGGCTAAAGATGGTGAGCAGCGGCGCAGCTGTTTAAGCTATGCGCGCGCTCAGGCAGTTCTAAACTGGGAACCGGAAATAAATCTAATCGAAGGGGTTGGCCGGACTATCGCCTGGGCCAAAGGGCAAACAAGATAATATTTAAAATGATTATAAATATATGAAAGAACTAATCGTCGGTAATTGGAAAATGAATTTAACTATTAAAGAGGGCCTTAAGTTAGCTAGTCAATTATCAAAAAAAATAATAACTACTAAGCGCCAAGCGGTTATCTGCCCGGATTTAGCGAGTTTAGCTTTCATTGGCCCCGTCATTAAAGGATCTAATATCGAATTAGGGGCTCAAGATGCCGCTCCGCTTGATCAAGGCGCCGCTACGGGGGAAGTTCTGCCGGATAATTTAAGGAGTCTAGGAGTCCAATATGTGATTATCGGTCACAGTGAACGCCGCCAGCATCTAGGAGAGACGCCGGCCCTTATTAACGCTAAAATTAAAACAGCTTTACGTCATAATCTGCAAGTCATAGTTTGTATGGGGGAAAGCTGGGCGGACAAAAAGGCCAAAAAAACTGAAGCCTATCTTACCTCACAATTGCGCCAAGTGCTAAAAGACATTACAATAAAAAAAGCCGCCGACTTAACCATCGCCTACGAACCAGTTTGGGCAATTAGCACTAGTAAACAGGCCCATCCTTCATCTCCAGAAGAAGCGGATGTTACCCAGGCTTTTATTAAGAAGAAAGCCAGGCGGCTGTTAGGATGTGAGGTACGCATTCTTTATGGCGGGAGCGTTAAGGTTTCTAATGCGGAATTATTCCTAGAGAAAGGGAATATCGACGGTCTGCTTATCGGAGCAACTAGTTTGCGGGCTGGCGATTTCGCCGCTATCGTTAATGGAGACAATAAAAAATAATTTTTAGATGACTATGCTTTCAATTATCTCCTGGTTTTTAATTATTATTGCCCTAGCAGTTGTTTTGACGATTATTATCCGGAAGTTTCCCGCTCTGGCGCTTTTGGATGTTAGTAATATTCCCGGGGAAAAAGAGGCGCGTTTCAAGGATAGGATTATCCGCCAGAAAGTTGAACGGGACATATCTCGTTTTAGCGGCGCCGTCGCCCGGATTTATTTATCTTTGAGTCGTTATTTTGCTAAATTCCTGCAAACTGCTCAAGAAAAGTTAAAAAAGATTAAATTAAGCTATAAAAGCGCCGCGCAGATTTCCCATGGCGAAAAAGAGCGTTTAATAGCGCGCCTATTTGTTGATTACGAAGAACTTGTTGATAAAGATAATTTAGAAGCAGCGGAAGATAAATTATTAGAAATAATTAGCCTTGATCAGAAAAATTTAGCGGCCTTTTTTGAGTTAGCGGCGGTTTATGCTGAAAGTCGGAAGTGGCCGGAAGCGAAGCAGACTTATGAATACGCTTTAAAGCTGGCTCGTCAAAATAAGAATCAGGCGGCGAAAGACTTGGTTATTGCGATTCAGGAAATATATTTTTCTTTAGCTGAAGTTTGTAAAGAAGTTGGTGATTTAGAGATGGCGCTAGACAATATTCGGGAAGCTTTAGAATATGAGCCGAATAGTCCGCGCTATCTTGATTTAATCTTGGATTTAAGTATAATGAAAAAAGATAAAGAATTGGCCCTAGTTTCGCTAGCAAAATTAGCGGAGTCTAACCCAGAAAATCAGAAACTTAGCGACTGGCAGGAGAAAATTAATGAATTAGAATAAGGCCGTTGTAGCTCAGCTGGTAGAGCATCTCCATGGTAATAAACATGTCTGTTTATAACTATGATTCTGAGCTAATATTTATTCTTTTCTGGATAATAACACCTGTTCCATGCGGGAACAGAGCATAATAGGGTATAAGAAGTTGATTAATAATTTAATATATTTGCCGTTGTAGCTCAGCTGGTAGAGCATCTCCATGGTGGCCTCGAAGGAGGTTTGCCCTTTGATTGAGAAATTAATCATTGAAGCCCGAATTACGGTTAAAAGCCCACGCAGGGTCAAGACCGTGGCGCCAAGCGCCCGAACGACTGACAAGGGAGGCTAAGTCTCGTAAGAGATATGCCTGATATACAGTCTATTCCTCTAATAAGCGTTTTATAAATAGAGGTGGAGAAGAAGGAGAAGGTCACCGGTTCAATCCCGGTCAACGGCTCAGAAGAAAAAATACTACAATTAAAACTGTAGTATTTTTTTATGGAAATAAAAAATCTTTCGAAGCAATTTTGTGATTACTCTTTGTTTATCAGGGGGTATTCCAAGGAAACAATTAGAAGATATCGGCAGGTGATTAGCTTCTATAGCGTTGCCGCTGGTATCACAGAGATCGAGCAAGTGACAAATGATAATGTGAGAAACCTAT
>CAZPKN010000013.1:0-25709 GCA_964587195.1 uncultured Gammaproteobacteria bacterium
AAATTTCCGGCAAAATTAAATCAGTTAATCTTGCTTCGGTTTACCGCTCTTTAAACATTTTTACAGAACTCGGAATCGTTAACGCCGAAATCATCGGAACCGAAAAAAGATACTGCTTAAGCGGGGAAGCGCATCATCATATCATTTGCGTTAAATGCGGACGACTGGAGACGGTTAAATGTACCCATTCTTTTTCTAATATTAAAAACTTTACCAATATCAAACACCAACTAACCCTTAGCGGCCTCTGCCGTAAATGCGCTTAGCTTATAAATTTATGAACAAAAAATATATTTTACCCGGACTGGCTGTTTTAGCTATTGCCGCTCTAGCGACTATAATCGCCGCTAATCCTCAAGAAAGCATTAATAAAAATTATGAGAAAAAATTAACAGTCGTCACAACCCTTTTTCCTCTTTACGATATTACTAGAAGTATAGGCGGGGAAGAAGCAGATGTGTCTTTACTACTTGATCCAGGCATGGAAGCGCACTCTTTCGAGCCAACGCCGAGCGATATGATAAAAATTAACGAGGCCGATGTTTTTATTTACACGGGAAAGTTTATGGAAACTTGGGCGGAAGATGTTCTTAAGTCAGTTAACAATAAAAATTTACTGGTTATTGACGCTAGTCGTAATATTAATTTAATCGAAGATGATAGTGAGCATCATGATGAAGACGGCGACGAACATCATGATGAAGACGGCGACGAACATCATAATGAAGACGGCGACGGTCATTACCATCACGAAGGAGGCGATCCTCACATTTGGCTTGATTTTGATAATTTAAAAACCATGGTTAATAATATCAACGATGGTTTAAAGGAGAAGTCGCCAAAAAATTGGGAAACGTTTGAATTTAGAGCGGCTGATTATATAGATAGGATTAGTCTAATTGATAGCCAATACCGTGAAGGCCTAACTAACTGCCAGCAAAAATTCATAATTTATAGCGGCCACTTTGCTTTCAACTACCTGGCTAAACGCTATAATCTAAATTATTTGTCCGCTTACGGCCTATCTCCAAACTCTGAGCCAAGCGCTGCTGTTTTAATTGCTTTAGCTAAGCAGCTTAAAGAAAATAACGCTGCTTATATTTTCCATGAAGAATTAATCAGTCCGCGTATTGCTGAAACTTTAGAAAGAGAAACGGGCGCCAAACCTTTAAGCTTAAATGCTGCCCATAACCTTAGCCGCCGCGATCTTGATGACGGAAAAACATTATTTATGGTTTTTGAAGAAAACTTAAATAATTTAAAACTAGGTCTTAATTGTCGCTAACAGTCAGTCTGAACATAATTTTTATGGATAATATTTTAGAAATTAATAATTTATCTTTTAGCTACAACGGACCGACTATTATCGACGACCTATCATTAAGCATCAAGCGGGGAAGTTTTATTGCTTTAGCCGGGCCAAACGGCGCCGGGAAAACAACTCTAGCTAAATTAATATTAGCTTTAGAAAAACCGGACTCAGGAGAAATTAAAATATTTAATGAAATTTCTAAACAAACTATCCCGTGGCCTAAAATCGGTTATTTAGCGCAAAGAGCTAATGTCTTTAATCCGCTTTTCCCGGCCGAGGTTAGAGAAGTTGTCTCTTTAGGTTTACTATCGTCTAAAAAATACCCTAAAAAAATCAAGCGCGACGATGAAGAAAAAATTAATAAAATTCTGGGTCTACTTAATATTCTTGATTTAAAAAACAAGTCGCTTAGTCGTCTTTCGGGCGGCCAACAACAAAGAGTCTTTTTAGCGCGTGCCTTAGTTAACAATCCAGAGCTATTGATTATGGACGAGCCGAGTACAGCTCTTGATCCAGAAACTCGCGCTGGTTTTTTTGAATTAATTAAAAAAATCAACCAAGAACAAAAAACGACGATAATTATGATTACTCATGATACCGCTCAAGCCGGCCAATACGCTGATGAACTTTTATATTTAGATAAGAAAATAATCTTTTTCGGCCCTTTCGCTGAATTTTGTCATTCACCAGAAATGGAAAAATATTTCGGCCACTTTGCTCAACATTTAATCTGTCATCAGCACTAATATGTTTTTTAATGATTTCATTGGCTATCAGTTTGTTCAAAACGCCTATTTAGCTGGGGCGTTTATCGCCATGCCGTGCGCCATGCTCGGGTTGATTTTAGTGCTGCGAAAGCTGTCTTTAATCGGCGACGGCCTGTCACACGTTAGCTTCGGAGCGATTGCTTTGGGCTTATTCATGGGGCTATGGCCGCTTTATGTCGCCATCCCTATTGTTATTATTGCTGCTTATTTTATCTGGCAGCTGAGCGAAAAAACTAAACTCTACGGCGACGCGGCTATCGGTATTGTTTCAGCCGTCGGAATTGCCGGCGGCGTTATCTTAGCTAGCCTATCTAAAGGTTTTAATATCGATTTATTCAGTTATTTGTTTGGCAATATTTTAGCCATTAGCCGTCAGGAAATTTATCTATCAATCGGCTTATCCATCTTAGTTTCTTTGATAATTATCTGGTTTTATCAAGATTTATTCGCGACGACGTTCGATGAGGACTACGCCAAGGCTTCAGGCATCAAGACAAAGCGTTTAAATTTTATTTTAATGACTTTAACCGGCATTACCGTTGTCTTAGCAATTAAAGTCGTCGGTATCATGCTGGTTTCAGCGCTGTTGATAATTCCTGCTTCCGCCGCCCTGCAAATTTCTAAGAGCTTTAAAAGGGCTATGATTAGTTCCATCGCGGTCGCCTTACTGGCAGTCTTAATTGGTATCAGTGCTTCACTATATCTCGACTGGCCGGCCGGAGCGACAATTATCATTACTAGTTTTATTATTTTCATCGGACTGTTTTTAATAAGCCGACTTAAAAAATAATTTAAGCGGCGCCTACTATATTAAAACTGTAATTATGATATAATAATTATGATTAAAAAATCATAATTATTTTTGTTATGCCGGAAAATAAATACCAAGATTTAATAAAACAAATATCCCATCAACCTAAAAAACGCTTGGATATATTTCGTTCTGTAAAAATTAATGATCAAAGGAATATCATTCTGGGCTTATCTAAACACGTTCAATATGACATCGTCTCAAAATTAAGTAATCAAGGTATTGTCGATTTGCTTAAGAACTTAGATATGGATGAAGCCGGTGATATTTTGCAATTTTTACCTACTAAGCGACAGCGAGAAATAATCAAGGCCCTGAATGAAAGCCTTAAAATGGAAGCAACTTCTTTATTAAGATTTGACCCTGAGACGGCCATGGATTTAATTAATGTTAATTACATTCAGGTTGAACATGATGACACAATAACCTCAGTCGCTAAACAAGTTAAAACTCACGAAAAGAGAACCGGCAAGCTACCGACCATTCTAGTCATGGAAGGACATAAATTATTAGGCGGCTTGCCAGGATACTCTTTGGGATTGGCGCGACCCGAAGACTTAGCGAAATCTTTTACAAAAAAAGTTCAAACCGTTTCTCAGAATATTAGCACCAACAGGCTTCTGGAGATATTTAGGAAGAGCCCGCGTAGCAAAGTCATCGTTTTAAATGAGCAGAAACACGTCTTAGGATTTATCTATTCTGATGATGTCTTAAAACTACTCCATGAAAAAGAAGCCCACAACTTATACGACTTTGCTGGCGTTAACCAAGAAGAATCAGTATTTGACGCTATTCGAACAAAAGTAAAATTCCGCTATAAATGGCTAATCATTAACCTCGGAACCGCCTTTTTAGCATCCTTTACCGTTGGCCTATTTGATGAAACTATATCCAAATATGTTCTTCTGGCTGTCTACATGCCGATTGTCGCTGGTATGGGTGGTAATTCTGCTACTCAAACACTGGCGGTTGTTGTTCGTGGCATAACCCTGAAACAGATAGATCTAAAAACCATGTTCAGAACTCTAAAGAACGAACTTGGCTCCAGCTTCTTTAATGGTCTTATTAACGGTATTTTAGTTGCTTCAATTGTTTACCTAAAAGACAGGGACGCTAAGCTAGCCTTAGTATTAGCGCTAGCAATGATTATTAATTTAGCTGTCGCGGCTCTTTTTGGAACTATCATACCTCTCATTATGAAACGTTTAGGAAAAGACCCAGCTTCTTCGGCTACCATTTTTATCACTACTGCTACCGACATTCTCGGCTTCATTGCTTTCTTGGGACTAGCAACCTTAATACTCAAATAAAATTTAAAATAGAAAAGGCGCTCTTAGGGGAGCGCCTTTTTGCTAGCTAGCGGCCTGAGTCAGTAAATCATTAATCAAAGTAAATCCTTTGATAAAAATTTCACTGATTAGGTCGCCAATTTCTTGCGGCATAAAGATTTTAATCAAGATGATTACAACCAATAAGCCTAGTAGGCTGTCAATTAACTTAAACATTCGTTTTAAATTAATACAGCCCAGGGTTCAAATCCTGAGCCTCTTATTGTCAAAGACTCAGGGATTTGAACTTTAATATTTTAAAGAACACTTAATCATATCAATTTTTAGCCATATCGTCAATAGGGAAGAATTAATAAATTTATGTTAAAATTATTTTAAGTAAACATAAAAAATATATCACCAAATTATGAAAACTGATTTTCATTATCTAAGCGCCGAAGAAGCTTTGCGCGCCGTTGACTCGTCTGCTGAAGGGCTAACGGCAAATGAAGCTAAAAAGAGACTTTTAAAAAACGGTGCTAATATCCTTAGTCAAGAAAAGCCTTATAGTCGTTTTAAAGTATTTCTAAGTCAATTCCAAAACCCTCTCATATATATTTTAATATTCGCTACTATTTTTTCAGTACTAGCCGGAGAACACACCGATGCCTGGGTTATTGTAGCGGCTATTTTAGTTAACGTTATCATCGGTTACATCCAAGAAGATAAAGCCAATAACGCCTTAAACAAACTCAAATCAATGGTCGAGCACCACGCTCTAGTAATACGTGGCAATCAAAAAATAGAAATTCTAGCAGCTGATCTAGTAGTTGGCGATATACTAGTTCTAAGGCCGGGGAGTTTCGTCTTGGCTGACGCTAGGCTTTTTGAAAGCAATGATCTTGAAACTAATGAAGCTAGTCTTAGCGGGGAATCAGCGGCCATCCTAAAAAAGATTGATATTATAGATAAAGAAGCTGCCTTAGCTGATCGTAAAAACATGGTCTATGCCGGGACCAGTATTGTAAACGGCAATGGCCTGGCTGTCGTTATTGCCACGGGAAGGGAAACTGAAATAGGTAAAATATCGGAGATGGTAAAAAATACCACTGACGAGAAAACTCCTCTTCAGGAAAGATTAATAGGCATTTCAAAATTTTTAGGAATTACCGCTTTATTTGCCTGTTTAGTGGTCGTGGGGGCCGGACTTCTGAATGATTTTGATTTCTTGGATATCTTTATTTCAGCGACTGCAATCGCTGTAGCGGCCATCCCTGAAGGAATGGCCGTTGCGGTTACCGTTATTCTCGCCCTGGGAATGAAGGAAACGGTTAAGAAAAAAGCGCTGACCAGAAAACTGTTAGCCGCGGAAACTTTAGGTTCTATTGATGTTATTTGTTCCGATAAGACCGGGACTCTAACTGAAGGGGTTATGCGCCTAGAGAAGATTATTACTTCCTTGGCTAATTATGATTTAACTGATTTAATCTCTGGTAAGAATCTTAACAAGCTAGATGATTTTCTCACCAGCCTACACATCGGAGTATTATGTAATAATGCGGTTTTAAAAAACAATCAAGATAAGGGAGTTGGATCAGCCCTGGAAATAGCGTTTCTTAAAGCTGCTCTAGAATTTAGCGCTAAAAATGGCTCAAGTAGAGAGTCGTCTACTAGAATAGCCGAACTACCTTTCAGCAGTGAAAAGAAATACATGCTCAGTCTGCATGAAGAGAATAAGAAATATATTTTATACGGAAAAGGAGCGGGAGAAATAATTATCGATAGATGTTCAAACATCCAAGAAAATGGGGTAATTAGAAAAATAGAAAAAACCGATCTAAAAAAAATAAAAGCCGAATACGATAAACTAACCGAATCGGGGCTTAGAGTAATTGCCTTGGCTTTTAAAAATTTGAAAGATAAGCCGATTAATAATAAATCAGACAAAGTTGACTGGAATAAACTTGATAATGGTCTAACTTTTGTATCTCTAGCCGCCTTTAAAGACCCCTTAAGGCCAGATTCCAAACAAACTATTTCCTTGTGTCGCCAGGCCGGCATAAGGCCAATAATTATTACTGGTGATCATCCGGGCACTGCTTACGCTATTGCCGCTGAATTAAAAATTAGTTTTAACCGTTCTGAAGTTGTCACTGGTCCAGATTTAGATAAACTGAACGACAAAAAATTACGAGAAGTGGTAAAAAAGTTTTCTGTCTATGCTCGCGTCAGTCCCGAACATAAAATTCGTATCGTTAAGGCGCTTAAGCATAACGGTAAAGTTGTCGCTATGACGGGCGACGGTTTAAATGACTCTCCGGCTCTCAAAGCGGCGGATATCGGAATTTGTTTAGGGTCAGGAACAGAAGTAGCTAAAGAAACAGCCGATATCGTGTTATTAGACGACAATTTCAGCGTGATTGTTGATGCTATTAAGCAGGGAAGAATAATTTTTGATAATATCCGCAAATCAATTACCTATCTCTTATCCGATTCTTTTTCGGAAATGGTACTGATTCTTGGTTCAATTATTTTCCATACTCCTCTGGCTCTCTTACCGACTCAAATTCTCTGGATAAATATTCTCAATGACGGTTTGCCAAATTTTTCTTTAGCGTTTGAAAAAGGTGATAACTCGGTTATGAAAAGGCCACCTTTAAAACGAGAGGAGCCAATATTCAATAAAGAAATGAAAGCGATTGTCTTAGGTTGGGGAATAGCCCGCGATGTCTTGCTTTTTGGACTATTTTTCTATTTATCCAAGCGCTTAGAAATACTGGGCTGGAGCGTCGAATACCTAAGAACTATTTTCTTTGCCATGTTAATATTTAAATCGATTACTAGTATATTTAGCATCCGCAATCTTCACCTCCCTATATATAAAATACCGCAATTTCATAATCGCTATCTCTTTGCTTCAGTGGCCATCGGCTTATTGCTAATGATAGGAGCTGTTTACCTGCCATTTCTAAACGAGATTTTAAAAACAGCCCCGCTAGAGCTTAGCGCCTGGATAATTATTATCGCCGTCGCTATTTTGAATCTAATAATAACCGAGTTAATCAAGGCGTATTTTATCAGACAAGAAAATAGTCGGAAATAGTAGATATTTTCTGAGCTCCTAGTAATTATTTACTTTTTAATAAAAACATCTTAAAATTAAGATATAATAAACTAATCAATAATATGAAAAATTTCAATCAAGGCGGACAACGCAGATTCGGCGGCGATTTTAAGAAAAAAGGATTCCGAGAAAGAGGCGGAGAACGTGGCGGACGGGGCGATTTCGGTCGTGATCGAGGCGATAGACCAGAAATGTTTAAAGCTATTTGCGCCGACTGCGGCGATTCTTGTGAAGTGCCTTTTAAGCCAAATGGGAATAAGCCTGTATATTGCAATAATTGTTTTAAAAAAGATAGACCGTTTGGCGATGATTCTCGCTCTAATCGTTTTGAGAGATCAAACTCTAAACCTCGTCATGAACATGATAGCTCCTCAGCAAACCACAAGTTAGAAGAAAAATTAGAGACCATTAACGCAAAATTAGAAAAGATCATCCAGTTTTTAACTCCAGCAATTAAGGCGGTAAAAAACTTTGATTTAGACGATGCTATAGAAGGGGCTGAAGAGGCAATGGATAATTTTAAAAAGGGAGTTAATAGGGCTAAGGACAAAGCAAAAGATATTAAAAAAGAAGCTAAAAGAATAGAACGAGAAACTAGACCGCTTCGAAAAGATCTTTTGAAAGATGTAAAAGAAATTAAGCGTGATGTTGTAAAGAGTGCAAAAAAAATCAGCAAGACAGTTGCTAAAGATGTCAAAAAAATAAAGAAAGAGGCAACTAAAGTAGTAAAAAGCGTTAAAAAGAATAAAAAATAATCATTAATTTACTTATACAGAGAAAGAAACGGTTTATCCCGTTTCTTTTTTGTTAGAGGCGCGCTCTTGACTATATTTATCCTTTGATGTATTATGGGGCAACGTGTAAAAAACAATTAAATATAAACCGCTCGGGAATTCCCGGGCAAAAAATTTTAAGAAATGGAGAAAGGAAGAAAAACGGGCATCATGAAGAAAGATGCCCTGGGTGCGATTGCTGACCTACTCGGCATAGAGACGGAAACAGATGAGGTAGTAGTGTATCACTATGCTCACCCAACTGACGATTGTCTCTGTCCAGGACACATTGCAGTCTCACTGGACCCAAAGGGAAGCAAATTTTTTGGTATACCGCAAAAAGCGGTTATCTGGAATTAGCTTCCTAAAACTTTAGAAGGCGTTGGCACTAAACCCCGACGCTTTTTTATTTGACTAATTTTTATAATCGTGATATTATCCTTGTCTAACTAAAGATTCGAATCTCCACCTTAATCAATGTCATAATAGATAAGTGACCGCTTAAGAGAAATCGGGTCACTTATTTTTTATTATGAAAAAACCAAGTAAAATTCGGGAGCAAAAACCGCTGCCGGCAAAAATCAAAGGGGCTGAAAATGCTCCAACTAACGTTGATGTAGTAAGCTCCAGTTTTAATGAACTAGGTATCAGTCAAGGAATTCTTAACGTTCTTAAGGTCCTTAAGTTAGAGATTCCCACTCCTATCCAAAATCAAGCCATCCCGGCTGCTATGAGTGGCAGCGATTTAATCGGCATAGCCCAAACTGGCACCGGAAAGACTCTAGCTTTTGGCATTCCAATGATTCAAAAAATTGGGACGGAAAAAGGTCGTGGTCTAGTTATCGTCCCTACCCGTGAACTAGCGATTCAAGTGACTGAGAGTCTAAAAAAATTAGGCAGTTCATTAGGATTAAGACTAGCAACTCTTATTGGCGGTGAATTTATTGATCGCCAGCTATTCATGCTCCGGAAAAATCCTCATATAATAATTGCTACCCCGGGGCGTCTTCTTGACCATTTAAAGAGAAAAACCGTTAAGCTTAATGAAGTTAAGGTTTTAGTTTTAGATGAGGCGGATATGATGCTTGATCTTGGCTTTGCTCCGCAAATCGAAGAAATTCTTAAACAAAGCCCAGCCGATAAACAGACCATGCTATTTTCAGCGACCATGCCCCCGGCTATTGCTAGGCTAGCGGATAAATATTTAAGATTGCCGATTAACATTGAAGTGGCTCCTCCAGGAACAACGGCCGAAAAAGTCGAACAAACGATTTTTATTATTAAACCCGTTGATCGCTTTAATCATTTAGAAAAAATTATTAAAGACCATCTCGGTTCGATTTTAGTTTTCGTTAGAACTAAGCGTTCCGTTCGAGAAGTGACGGAAAAATTAATTAGATTAAATCATAAAGCAACTGAAATCCACTCTAACTTGTCTCTTAGCCGCCGCAAACGAGCCCTTGAAGACTTTAAAAGCCAAAGGGCGAGAATATTAGTTGCTACCGATGTCGCGGCTCGTGGTTTAGATATTAACGGCATTGAGTTGGTAATTAATTATAATTTACCGGATGCAACCTCTGACTACGTTCATCGTATTGGCCGAACCGGTCGAGCAGGAAAACTAGGGAAGGCGATTTCCTTAGCTACCCCCAATCAATTTAAGGATATAAAAGACATTGAAAGATTAATTGATAAAAGCCTGAACATAAAAGAGTTTGTCCAACTAGACGCTAACAACCAGAGATCGTCTAAAAGACCGAGTTTTTCTGATATACGCCAGAGAAAACAAGCCAGAACTGGTTACGGTAATAACAATCAAGATTCCAGCCAAAATAGGCACAGACCAGGAAACTCGAACAGATTTAGAAATAATCGCCGCTCATCTCAGAAATCCACTCAGGGGCGCTTTAGGAGCCGCTCAGAGCGCTAAAAACGCTACTTAAGCCCAGTCAGCTGGGCTTTTGTCTTTATATCGCTCTCTGTTTTATTTTATCGCTAATATGGTATTATATTAGGAGTAATTTAAAGTAAATTTATCAAAAATATTAATAAATTATTTAAGCTACAATCTGATTTTAAACCAGCTGGAGACCAGCCAGCGGCCATTAACAAGCTTCTAAAGGGGCTAGAGGCTGGTTTTGATTATCAGACGCTTCTAGGCGTTACCGGGTCAGGCAAGACTTTTACCGTCGCTAATGTCATTCAGGAAGCTAATAAGCCCGTCTTAGTAATCGCCCCGAACAAGTCTTTAGCGGCTCAGCTTTATAGAGAATATAAGAACTTCTTTCCCGACAACGCTGTCCATTATTTCGTTTCCTATTACGACTACTACCAACCCGAGGCCTATTTGCCGATTACTGATACTTACATTGATAAAGAAGCGATGATAAACCAAGAAATTGATAGATTGAGACACGGAGCAACCTCAGCGCTTTTATCACGTTCTGATGTTATTATCGTTGCTTCAGTTTCTTGTATTTATAATCTCGGCGTCCCTCTTTCATATCTTGAATCACGCTTAGTGCTAAACAAAGGGAAGGATATAGTCAGAGCGGATTTAATCAAGCAGTTAGTTAAAATACAATTTGAAAGAACGACGGGGGATGTTAAGCGTGGCCAGTTCCGGGTCCGTGGTGACGTTTTCGAAATTCGACCGATGTCAGAAAATATTATTTATCGCTTAGAGCTAGCTAAGCAAAAAATATCATCTCTAACTATTATTGATAATACGACGAAAAACATTTTAGAAAATCTTGAAGAAATTGTCATTTTCCCGCCTAAGCATTTTATCTCCACTCAGCCGCAAATTGAAACGGCGATTAAAAATATTAAAGAAGAGTTAGCAGAGCGTTTAAAGTATTTTGAAAAAGAAGGCCTGCTACTGGAAGCGGAGAGATTATCAAGGCGAACAAGATATGACATTGAAATGTTGCGCAGCCTCGGATACTGTCACGGGATAGAAAATTATTCAAGGCATTTAACAGGGAAGTTGGCCGGAGAGTCGCCCGATTCTTTATTATCATATTTTCCATTAAAAGACGGCCGGCCGGATTTTTTAACTATTATAGACGAATCACACATCACTATCCCACAAATCAGAGGAATGTATAATGGAGACCAAGCGCGCAAGCAAAACCTGGTTAAATATGGCTGGCGCCTGCCATCAGCCCTTGATAATCGACCATTGAAGTTTAATGAATTTGAAAAACTGGTTGGTCAAGTAATATTTACAACCGCCACCCCGGGAGATTTTGAGTCCAAAAAATCTAAACAGATTGCCGAACAGGTTATTCGACCAACCGGCCTAGTAGATCCAGAAATTGAGATAAGGCCAGTCTTTAATGCTCAAGAAAACTATAGTCAAATCAATGACGTTATGGCTGAAGTAGTTAAAATCGCCGCCGCCGGAGAAAGGGCGATTATTAACACCTTAACTAAAAAACAAGCCGAAGATTTAAATATCTATTTAAATGGCCAAGGACTGCGCGCCAACTATCTTCATTCCGATATTAAAACTCTAGAGCGCACCGAAATTCTTAAATCTTTCCGCCAAGGAGAGTTTGATGTTTTAATTGGCGTTAATTTACTTAGAGAGGGTTTAGATTTGCCAGAAGTTACCCTGGTGGCAATTTTAGATGCCGATAGAGAAGGGTTCTTGCGTAGTCAAACTTCATTAATGCAAACTATGGGTCGGGCGGCTAGAAATGTTAAGGGTAAAATTATTTTATACGCCGACAGAGAAACCGATTCCATGAAACGAGCCATTAGCGAAGCCAAAAGAAGAAGGACCAAACAACTAGCTTACAATAAAAAATATAATATAACTCCAAAAACCGTTAACAAAAAAATTGAAGAGTTTTTGGATATTAAACAAGAGTAAAAATATATGAAATCAAATTTTTTTAAACGAAATTTAATGAAATTTGGCTTAGCGGCCACTTTGCTTTATCCAGCAGAGGCTGCTCCTAAAGAAAAAATGAATGATGAAGAATCACCAGATAAAATAGAGACTTTTCAAAATAATCCAATTAGTAAGCCCGGAGGGAAGCCTGAATCGTACGCGCAACCAGAAGAATTGAATGATCATGCTTGGCGGCTAAGTGACTATCAGATTAAAGAAAATATGGAAGAAACTATCAGAAGTTCTGAAAGTGATTTATTGATTGGAAAACTGTCTCGACTTGATGGAAAGCTCGAACAATCGTTAAAAGCTTATTTGCGAGCGGAAACAAACTTAAAAAGTTTTGGAGAGGATGAAACTGACCCGGAAATAAAAAAGGAATTAGAGAAGAATTATGAAGAAAAAAAAATTATTTATCAAAAACTAGACCAAGAAGCAGCTTCATTAGAAAAAAGATTTGCCGATATTCAAGCCGGTCTAATTCCTAAAGATCTTGAAGAAGTCGTAGCTAATGCTCCAAAAATGTTTCAAACTGTCCAAGAAGCTAAAAGAAAAGCTTCCCTGATAATCAGCACTAACGAATACCTTAATAAGCTAAAAGAAGAATTTTCTTGCTCAGATGAAGAGGCTCTAAAACATCAAAGAGTTCGCCTGGATAATATTATTCGCACCCCTTTTTATTTTGAACCTCAAGAAAGGTTAGAGGATACTGGTGCTAAGGCTTTTTATTCTGATAATGAGTTTTGGGGGAAAAATGGCGTTACCCTCCCCTATAACAATGTTGATTTAGAAACATTAGAAGAACTGGCTATTCACGAATTTCTTCACGCTGCTACTAGGGGAGAAAGGGGCTTATCGCCAAAAAGTAAACAAAAATTATCTGAAAGTTTCATGCCTAATAAAAGCATCGACTCGCCTGACTTAGCCAGCTATCATCAAAAAGCCACCGAAAGATACGTCCGTCTAAAAATGCTAGAGCAAGAATTAGATCGTTTAGGCATAAAAAAACTAGGCGAAAGATTCACTGAAGAGCATTTTAATAAAATGATGAATATTTTTAATTCCCAAGAAGAAAATGACTATCCTTCTGATAAATTTAATAAAAATGCTAAAGAGTTTTTAGATTATACTCCTCAAGAATATAATACCTACGACCAACTTTTTAATGAAATAGCTAGTCAAGAAAATAATGCCGATGAGTTAAAATCAAATAGCAACTATCGTCATCCTGGCTGGGATTACGATAATCCGGAAAACCTGGCTTAATAATCATGTATGCCCATAAACAATAACAATTTAGTAATCCGCGGGGCGCGGATGCATAATTTAAAAAACATTGATCTAGAAATACCGCACAATCAACTAACGGTTATCACGGGCGTTTCCGGCTCGGGCAAATCAACCCTAGCCTTTGACACCATCTTTGCGGAAGGACAAAGACAATACGTTGAATCGCTGTCACCATACATGCGCCAATTTTTGGGACAAAAAAAACCAGCCGATGTTGATGAGATTATCGGACTAGCTCCGGCCATATCTATTGACCAAAAGGCTTTATCACACAACCCTCGATCAACAGTTGGCACTCTCACTGATATATACGACTATCTACGCGTTCTCTATGCTAGGGTCGGTGAAGTGTTTTGCCCTCTTTGCGGCACTAAGATAGAAAAATTATCAACCGAAGAAATGGTTGATATTATTATAGGTCGTGGTCGAGAATATAAACAAAAGGAAGTATTAATTTTATCGCCTATTGTCAGGGGACGAAAAGGGGAATATTACCAAGTCTTATACAATTATTTATCACTCGGCTATAGCGAAGCCAGAATAGACGGACAGATTTACTCACTAAGAGAAACCGTCAAATTAAACCCGAAACAAAAACATGATATTGAAATCGTTATCGATAGAGTAACGTTAAATGATGAAACACGTTTATTTGAAGCCGTGGAAAGCTCGCTTGAATACGCTCAAGGATTAGTAATCGCTAATTATGAGCAATCGGAATTTCTATTGTCCTCGAACTGGACTTGCCCTAAAGACAATTTTTCCTTTCCTGAAGTCGAGCCGCGCTTATTTTCTTTTAACTCGCCACACGGCTCTTGCCCGACTTGTTCCGGTTTAGGCAAAACTGATTTCTTTAAAAATGAAATTTGCCCGGATTGTAATGGTGAGCGCCTCAGACCAGAATCTCTAGCGGTTAGAATAAATAATAAAAATATTGCCGAAGTCAGTCATTTATCGCTTAGCAAGGCTCTGGATTTTTTTAATCGCTATTATGAAAAAATGACTAAACGCGAACGAACAATAGCAGAAAATGTCATTGTTCAAATCATTAGTCGCTTAGAATTCTTACTCAAAGTCGGCTTAAATTATTTATCCCTTGAAAGGGAGGCTCATACTTTATCTGGCGGTGAAGCCCAGCGCATCAGATTATCATCCCAAATCGGCTCCCATTTATCACGAACCCTCTATGTTCTTGATGAGCCAACTATCGGCCTACACGAACGCGATACCGAAAGACTAATCGATACTCTTAAAAAATTACGCGATAAAGATAATACCGTTATTATCGTTGAGCATGATGAAAAAACTATTTTAGAATCTGATTATTTAGTTGATATGGGGCCATTAGCCGGCGTACACGGAGGGGAAGTTGTCGCCAGCGGGATTACTAAAAATTTACTTGACAAGAAAAAGGGCGAAGTCGTTTATAATAAATCATTAACTTTACAATATTTAAGCGGTGAAAAAAATATTTCCTTACCGCTTAAAAGACGCGAGCAAAATCATGGCAGTTTAAAAATACGCGGCGCTAGCGCCAATAACTTAAAAAATATTAATTTAGAGATACCGCTCGGGCGCTTAGTCGGCGTGAGCGGCGTTTCCGGGTCAGGGAAGTCTTCTTTGATGTATGATGTTTTGTATAAAAATATTAGTCGTATAAAAGCTAGGCCGGGGAAAGCTAAACTTGAAGATGTAAAAGAGATAAAAGGAGTTGAATATTTAAATAAATTAGTTGTTATTGATCAATCGCCGATAGGCAGAACACCCCGCTCCAATCCGGCCACTTATACCGGCATATTTACGCCCATTCGCGATTTCTTTGCTTCTTTACCAGAATCAAAAGAAAGAGGCTATGCTATCGGGCGCTTTTCTTTTAATCGTCCCGGGGGGCGCTGTGAGGCTTGCGAAGGAGCCGGCTCTAATCTGATTGAAATGCATTTCTTACCGCCAGTACTCGTCGAGTGTGAAGTTTGTCGGGGGCAGCGCTTTAACCGCGAAACATTGCAAGTAAAATACAAAGGTAAAAACATCGCCCAAATTTTAGATATGACCATTGATGAAGCGGTTAAGCATTTTGAGGGGCATTATTTTATTACTGATAAATTAAAGGTCTTGCAATCAGTCGGGCTTGGATATATAAAGATAGGACAAAGCGCGACGACTCTATCAGGTGGCGAAGCGCAGCGCATTAAAATTGCTAAAGAGTTAACTCATACCCTAGGGAAGAGAACGCTCTATCTTTTAGATGAGCCGACCACTGGCTTACATTACCATGATATCGACATGCTACTCGCGGTTTTAAATAAATTAGTTGAAAAAGGAAATTCGGTTTTAGTAATTGAGCATAATATGCACATGCTAAAATCCATGGATTATATCATTGATCTTGGTCCGGACGGCGGAGAAGGGGGCGGAAAGTTAGTAGCCAGCGGAACGCCGGAGGATATTGCTAAAGATAAAAATAGTTTAACCGGAAAATATCTTTACGAGTACTTAAAGGATAGTTTTACTAAAAAAATACCGAATAAATAAAAAAGGACCGAAGCGCACGAAGCAAATCGGTCCCGGGATTATTTTTAGTTTTTTTTAAGTTTTGTTCCGCGAGTGATCAATCAAGCAGTCTATTTAGTTTTTATGCCCTCGCATAAATAACCAGACTAACTAGTATTTCAATCTAAACCGGAGACTTAACTCACTTTATAATCCCTTTTTTTGGGAAGCTTGCTCTCACATAAGTGAAAACTCGCTATCCCGTCTCCCATGCAGCGAGAGACATTAAACAAAAAAAGAACGGAGACTTAAGATGAGGGGGTCGTCTCCAAATTCGGTTGTGTCTAACTTAAAATCTTTGAATTATGAACAAGGAGACAGCTCTTTCATTCCTAACACGCGACTCACGTCGTCTGCTTAGAATGTCATCTTAAGTAAAAATAATTATACATTAAAACTATTTTATTGTCAAGTCCTTGGATAAAAATAAACCGGATTGAAAATTATTATAATATTATTTAAATATTAGCCTAAAAAAGAAATGATTAAGGACACACGAAAAAAACTAAAAGAACTTGCCGCTAGCGCACCCCAGAAGCCGGGAGTTTATTTTTGGATAGGAAAAAATGAAGAAATACTGTATGTCGGGCGAGCAACTAATTTAAGAAATCGCCTCAATCAATATTTTCAAAAAAATATTTCCTCCCGCATTGCCGAAATGGTATCTCTAGCAAAAAATTTAACATACGAAGAAACTGACAATGTCTTAGAAAGCATTATCTTAGAAGCGGCAAAGATAAAAAAGTTTTGGCCGAAATATAATATCGTCGATAGAGACGACAGATCCTTTCTTTATTTAGTCATCCCGAAAACTAATTATCCAAAACCTTTAATAGTCAGAGCTCGGGAGCTTCACAAATTCCCGAAAAACCAAGCAAAAATATTTGGACCCTATCAATCTTTTTATTTACTCCAAAACGCCCTAAGGATAATAAGAAGAATTTTTCCATACGGAAACTGCCAGCCTCACAGCGGTAAGGCTTGCTTTGATTATCAAATCGGACTTTGTCCGGGTGCTTGTATTGATGAGATTAGCGTTAAAGATTATCAAAAAAACATTGATAATATTATTCTGCTCTTATCAGGAAACAAAAAACGTTTACTAAAAAAGTTAATTAAAGATAATCCTGAAAAAATCAAAGCTCTAAAACATTTACAAGATGTTTCGCTGCTCAGCCGAGAAGATAATTTAGAAGAAAAGCGCCTGAGTCGACTTGAAGCTTATGACATTTCACATCACGGCGGAAAGGAAAGTTATGGCTCTATGGTTGTATTTGAAAATGGCGAAGCTAATCCAAATGAATACCGCTTATTTAAGATTAAAGAAGCGCCGGCCGGAGATGATGAAAGAGCTCTGCAAGAAGTCTTAGCCAGAAGATTGAAGCATAAAGAATGGACAATGCCTGATTTAATTGTAATTGACGGCGGCTCACCTCAGATAAGCTTCTTAAATCGCTTTTTTAAACATAATAATATTAAAGTCCAGCTAATCGGCATCTCTAAATTAGCCGGGGATAAGCTAGTTTTTCCTTTAGGGACAAAAAAAGAAATTAAAGACTTAGCCGAAAATATCAAGCCAACGCTTCTAAAGGCCAGGGAGGAGGCGCACCGGTTTGCTAATCGTGGCCGCAGCCGAGCTTTTAGGGGGAGGATGGGAGCGGGGGGTTAAATAAGGTAATAAGCGCATCGCCCAAACCGCTTGACATAAAGCTTAAAAAAGGTTAATGTTAACTATTAAAATTCTTTAAAAAATTAGTATTAACCAGGGCAGAGAAAATAATCTCTGTCCACAAAACAAATTATAATGAAAAAAGTTATCACTTTCGTTGCTTTTATTATTTTTGTTGCCAGTGGCTTATACGCTCAAAACAACTGGACAAAGATTGATATCGGATCTTCTGAAAACCTAAGAAAAGTTGTTCTGCTGAATAGCTACATTCATATCTTTTCTGAAGAAAATATGTATACCAGTCAAAATTTTACAGACTGGGCAAAAACTCCTATCCCTAAGAGCAGAAGCCTATCGCCAGTCCTGTTTAAAGGCGACATTTATTTGAACGCCGATGACGGTGTCTATCGACTTAACAACGGTATCTGGAAAAAGGCGCTGCCGCTTATAGCGACGTCTTTAGCCGCTAATGGTAAAAAACTTTTTATGCCGGTAGGCGAGGGTTATCTTTACGAAAGCGTTGATGGGGAAACTTATCAGTCAGTTAGCGGATTAGAAGCGGTTATCTCTAGATCGTTCGGACCCTACCTGGGTTTTAGCAGAGCTTTTGGGGACACGATAGTTTTATCCGGCACATCGAGCATGGGGCCAGTTGAACATAGCTACAAGAGCTATGACGGCGGAGAAACCTGGACTAGGACAAATGGGTCACATGTTATCACCGATGCCGACGTTTCTGCTTATGAATATCGAGAAACGCTGATCAATCACGCTGGTGATTTTTTTATCAGCAACGCTCTTTATAATTCTTTTACGATGCGGGGTGGTTATTTTACTTCCATGCGTCACTTTAGTAATTCCTATTGGGGAGATTTTTGGAGCGCTGGTCGAGTACTGGATAATCCGGGCACAAATGGGTTAATCATGCAGGGAACAAATATCGGAAATATATTTTATACTCCCGAGCAAATTTATGCTCTGGAAAAAAATGAACATTTTCTGATTGCTGTGGGCGGCATGGGAGCGATCTACGTATTAAAGAATAGTTTCACTGATTATTTTTTAACAAAATCATCAGTTGAATCCCTCTCGTTGTCAGCAAGCATTTACCCCAACCCCGCCCATGAATATTTCACCCTGGAGTCAGAAATTGGATCAAGAATAACAATTTTTGATATTCAAGGAAAAATTGTTAAAAGTTTAATTGCTGAATCAATTCAGCAAACAATTAACATTGGTGATTTAAGAAGCGGTGTTTACATGGTCCGTTCAGGAAACGGATTAAGTAAGTTGGTCAAAAAATAGCTATAAATTTTAGAGTCAGGCGCGCGCTTGGCTCTTTTAATTTTACTACCCTTGACAAAATATCTACATCTGCTATTATATCTTCATAACTTAAACAAGTTACCGCAGACAGCCAGCGGAGCGCCCTAGGCGCTCGTAAGACTCGCCGAGGTAAAGAATCGCCTAAAAAGCGCCTTTATTGTCTGCAGATTGCAGATTTTTTTTATAATCAAATACTATATATGCCAAAGAACAAAATTCAAAAACAAGAAATTTTACGCAATTTAAGCGAAAAATTTAAGAAATCCAAATCGGTTGTTTTCGCCGGATTTAACGCTTTGACTGTTAAGGACAACGAGGTGCTACGCGATCAATTCAGAAAAGAGAATAGTGAATACTACGTCGCCAAAAAAACCTTGATGAACCTGGCTTTTAAAGATCAAATTGGTGATTTAAACGTCCGCTCTATGGACGGGAAGTTAGCAGCCGTTTTCTCTTATGAAGATGAAGTTGCCCCCGCTAAAATCATTGCCAATTTCCGTAAAGACAAGGAAAAGGCGGATAAGATTTTCTTTTTGGGAGGAATTTTAGAAAATAAATTACTTTCTAAAGAGGAAATGGAATCTTTGTCACAATTACCAAGCAAGCCAGAGTTATATGCCAAACTGGTTGGCAGTTTAAACGCTCCTGTGTCTGGATTCGTTAATGTCTTAGCCGGAAACTTACGTGGCTTAGTCGGAGTTTTAAAAGCAATTAGCGAAAAGAAAGCTTAAAAGATAATTAATTAATAATAAATTTAACTTTAAAACTATGGAAGAAAAAAATGTTGTCGTCCCAGCTAAATTTGAAAAGTTGGTTGGCGAAATCGAAAAAATGAGCGTTCTGGATTTAGCAGAGCTTGTTAAAATCTTAGAAGAAAAATTCGGCGTTAGTGCGGCTGCTCCAGCTATGATGATGGCTCCAGCTGCCGGCGGCGCCGCAGCAGCTGCTGAAGAAAAAGATGCTTTTGACGTCGAAATTACCGACGGCGGAGCTAACAAAATCAACGTTATTAAAGCCGTTCGGGAATTAACTGAAATGGGCTTAAAGGAAGCTAAAGACTTAGTCGATGGCGCTCCTAAGGTCTTAAAGGAAGGTGTTAAGAAGGCTGACGCTGAAGCGATGAAGAAGAAATTAGAAGAAGCAGGCGCTAAAGTAACTTTAAAATAAGTTTACTCACAAAACCTCACAATCAAAAAGCCGCCAAATGGCGGCTTTTTGATTGGCTAAATAAATATAATAACATTAATCAAGGCTAATTCGATAAACCATCTCGCCATTTAAGAAATAGACTAAGCGGTTCACCTCATCAACTGCAAAATCTTTTAACTCTCCGAGTGAATCAATTTGATACTGGCTTATCAGATGTCCATCAGCTGAAGCCAAAACTGCCAATCGCTTAGCAATCGGATCAAAGACATAAACGGCTTTAGTGGTTATGAGTAATTTACTAGCATTGCTAAATTCTGGAGCGAGGGAAGCGGATTTATAATCCTCAAGCTTGCCTAAGCGGAATTTCAAGACTTGTCCGTCATTTTTAAGGATATAAATATTGCCGTCTACGAATAAGTCAGTGGCTGCCGCTAAATCTACTCCTTCTTTAAGCCATTCAGTTCTACCGCGATAGGCTGTCCCCGCGGCCGATGATTTATAAATCTTTCCGGCCTGACTACTTAAAGTATAGAGATTGGAGCTATAAACTTTATAAGCATTGGAATTATTAGCTAATTCCTCATCTAAAGACAGGGCAGAAAACTTCTTAGTCTTCAAATCAAACTTTAACAACTTATTACCATCCCAATAATATATTAAACTTTTAGAATCAAATTGCGGGCGGCTTAAATTAGTCGCCTCCGCCGCTTCAAAAATAGCGGACGCTGAAGAGTTAGGGATAATCTCATATACCTTTTGTGCAGCAGAGGCATAAAGTTTATTGTCAGCAAAGATAATATTATTAACTCCTAAACCGATTAAATCGTTAACCTGCTCGGGGTTATCAACCCTAATCAATCTTTGAACCTTATCATTCTGAGTCTCCAATTCTTTAACTAAGTTCTCATAAATACTAATCTGCGCTTTTTTATGGCGAGGTAAATATTCCAGTAGCTCCCAAGCTTCCACTAAGCTCGCTCGCGCCGCCTCATTATTATCATACAACAGAGAACTATCGATTGTTGCTTGCTTTTCGGCGATAGAAGCTAATATATTCTGATAATGATTTTCAACCGCTTCTTGCTTTTTAGACCAACCAGTAATCAGCAAGCTCGCCACGAAAAGAATAACCGCCCCCGCTAGCAACCATAACAGTAAGCGTTTACGGCCGCTTAATCCTTGAAAACGATCCTGAGCTTGAGAGCTCATCGACTTCAAATATTGCAAGTTAAATAATCCGGTTAAACGGCTCAAGGCTTTTCGCAAATTAAAATTAACTAGGCTCGGGCGTTTCTTAAAAAACATTTTTTCCTTTACCAAGAAAGAATCTTTCTTAAGAGATTGCAGACTATTTATTTTACCCAGACTTAAAGACGTTATATCGGCAATGCGTCCGGCCGGAGCTTTATTGTCCGCGTCTTCTTCGGGGCGATAAATTTTTCGAGAAGCTGGTTTTTTTTCGGCTCGGAAACCTTTAAATATGCGCTGCGCCCCCTTTAACACTTTAGATAAATTAATTAGTCCGGCCGGCTCGAGCATGCGCTCAGTTTTTTCCTCAGTACGATTAAGGGTCGAAATGGAACTTTGAGCGCTTAAATTCTCAACAGCTTCCTCCGGTTCGTCAGACTTTTCTAAACCAATCGTATTTTTAATAATTATCCCTAAGAAGGGAATAAAAGAATTAATCTTGCTTAAAATATTCTTAATCTGCTCAGCAGCGACAATCGGCGGCAGTTTAGTAATAATAGCTATTAAATCGCGATTAGAAATATATTCCGGTAAAGCTTCGCTAGTAAAAAGAAAATAAGAAGCAACTGGTATTTCGCCGGAAATAACTGAAGAAAAAAAGCCTGGGGCATTTGATGATATTTTATTACGGGCGCTAGCTGCTCTTTCCTCGTCGGCCGCATTAGCTTCAACATTAATTATCTCATAGCGATCCTTAACAAGATAAACTAAGAAGGCTCGATTGCGGCCATAACTCGTAAAATATAGCTTATTTTCAAAAACCACCCCCAGGGTAATATTAGTCATGGCCGAATTAATTTTGATTTTACTAACTGTTAAAAAATCTGCTAAGCCTTTATTGGTTTTAGAGACGGCTGCTTCAAAAATATTCTCGACTTTTAGCCCTTCTATTTTTTCCCGCAGCATTATCTTCTCATCGTCATAATAATTAACCTCAAGGCTATCTATTAAAAAATCAAAAATCTTTTTCGCTTCATTTTTTTTAGCGCCAATTTCCGCCACAATAAAAACTTTCCCGGCCAAGCCCTCTTTCAGGGAATCCGGCTGAGCAATAAAGACATCGCTAAAACCGCTGGCCTTACCAGAGTTTAAAATAATAGAGGAAATTTTGTTATACATAAGCAAAATTTCAATCTTAAAACCGATTGAATTCGTTTGACTGTTTACTAGATATATTATACTATAAATTTATAAATAAAGAAAATATGCTTAAGCTTCTTTTTGGTTCAGAAACCCGCATCAAGCTCTTAAACATGCTGCTTTTGCATGCCGAAAACCGCTATACCCAAGCCCAGCTCGCCGGTGAATTGCAAATTGCTTCGGCGACAATAGGAAAAGAACTGGCCAACCTGACTCAGTTTGGCTTGGTTAGCGAGATTATAATCAAGGAAGAGAAGAATATTGCTAAGCCGGCCTCTGAGCCGGAGAAAAAAGGGCATTCTAAAAAAACTAAGCTCGGGCTTAAAAATGAAAAAGCCAAAGCAGCCGAGGAAAAAAAATATTTCATCGCCAATAAAGACTTCATTCTGTACCCGGAAATCAAAGCGCTCTTTATTAAATCGCAAATTCTTTCCAGCCAAAACTTCATTATTAATCTCGAAAAAAACTTCCAAGCTAAACTGGTTCTTCTAACCGGCTTCTTTACAAATTACCCCGAAGCGCAAACCGATTTATTAATAGTTGGCCAAATAAAACGCCCTTCTTTCTTAAAATTAATCAGTGAGCTGGAGCATGATTTAGGAAGAGAAATAAATTTCACCATTATGGACGAAAGGGAATTCCGCTATCGCCAAGAAATGATGGATATTTTTCTGTATAATATTCTCGAAGGCAAAAAAATTATTCTCATTGATACCATCTTAGATAAATAATATGGATAGGACCGCCCGTCGAGCCTTACCTCGTCTAGTTAAAATCCTGAAATACGGCTTGATAATTATAGCCGGTCTTTTTTTATTGTCCTTAATAATGCTCGCTCATGTCTACCAAAATTTTCAGAATGCCTATCGTCTCGGCCAAGAAGGGAAAGCCAACCTAAGCAGCGCTATCTATAATTTAAAGGGCCAGTCTTGGGGGAAAGCCTCACAAAAAGCCGACTTGGCTAATAATAATTTTAATGCGGCCCTAGAAGAATTATCCGGCGCCAGAAAAAATTTATTAATTAAAAAAATTGGCTTTTTAGAAAGACAAGTTGATGATTTAGAATATCTCCTCAAGACAACAGAAATTATTAGTCGCTCGCTCGCCCGCGCTGCTGATTTAGCGGCAGAATTTTCTAAACTTAATCCCGAGACTGCCAGTGAAAATCTGCTGGCCCTACCATCTGAAAATAAGGCCAGTCTACTGCGCTTAATTTACGAGTCTGAACCGGAACTCAATGGCTTAAAAGCTAATTTAAATATTGCTTTACTAAATATTAATAAAATTCATAAAATCGGCATTCTTTGGCCGCTCTACAGTGAAATTAGTGAATACCGGTTACAGCTTGAAGAAGCGGTTAATCTTTTAGAAGAAATTGGCCCTTTATCAAAGCTACTGCTAGCTTTAGGCGGTTATCCTGAGGAAAATAATTTATTAATAATTTTACAAAATAATGATGAATTACGACCTTCCGGCGGGTTTATCGGTAGTTTCGGCTTAGCGACTATGAAAAATGGAGACATATCCTCGCTCATCACTAAAGATAGCTATCATTTAGACATGCCGGCAGTCGGCAAATGGCAGCTAGAACCGCCTTTCCCCATTAAAAAATACCTGGGGGTCGAAAATTGGTATTTGCGTGATGCTAATTGGAGCCCGGATTGGCCAAGTGCCGCCCGTAAAATACGAGAGATTTATTTAGGAGAAAGCCGAGCCATTGGTAATCCGGACACCGACTTCAGCGCCATCATTGCCCTTAATCCCGATTTTATTGCCGATCTTATAAAAATCGTTGGGCCAATCACAATAGATAATGAAACTTATGCCTCAGAAAATTTCCAAACTCTCTTACAATACACTGTCGAAGTATCTTATAAAGACAAGGATATTTCTTCTTGGGACAGAAAAAATGTTATTAACGATTTAGTCGGAGAATTAAAGAACCGACTATTTAAGCTGCCTATGGATAAATGGCCGGAACTGATTAAAACTATTAGCGCCAATATCGAACAAAAGGACATTCAAATTTATTTTACAGACGAAAATTTACAGACAATCAGCGACAATCTAAAAGCGAGCGGAGAAATTAAAAAAACTGATAGTGATTTTTTGATGGTTGTCGACGCTAATCTGGCCGCTTTTAAAAGCGATGCCGTTGTTAAAAAGGGAATCACTTATGATTTATATAATAACGACGGGCAAGCTAACGCTAGTCTATCGCTTCGCTACCGCCATGAAGGCGGCTTCGACTGGCGAACCACTCGCTACCGCAGCTATACCCGCGTCTATCTGCCTCTAGGCAGCCGCTTTGTCTCTGTTTCCGGCCTGGACAATCGAACGGCCGACTGGTCAGTCAGCGATGACGCCGAATTAGATAAAACCATTTTTGCCTTTTTCTTTACAGTCGAGCCTGGCACTAATAAAGAAATTATTATCCATTATTCTTTGCCGGAAAAAATCAGCCAACAAATCACCGCGGAAAGTTATGAATTATTAGTTCAAAAACAATCTGGACGGCGAACGGCTGAACTGCAAATTAACTTGCATCCCGAGCAAGAATCGCTAAAAAACTGGCACACGGATTTAGAAAAAGACAAAATATTTAAACAAACTGGTAATTAACTGAAAAAATGAATATCTTTATTTGGCTACTTATAGCCGCTTTATTCGGATTGACTATGCTCCGCCCGCGCTGGGGAATTTATCTCTTGGCGATTTTTCTGCCGGTCATTGGCTGGGATTTTTATTTTGGCGAAGTTGTTTTACCTGCAATCGATTTATTAGCACTCATTACTCTAGCCGCATTTTTGCTTAATCATCTCTACCAAAAATTTTTTACCTCAGCGAAATCTACCCCTTTAAAATGGCCGCTGCTTCTGCCATTTCTCTTGTTTTTTCTCGCCAGTATAATTTCTAATTCTTTAGCCATTAACCCCGGCTCCTCTTTTTATTATTTTCTGCGCTGGCCCTTCTTCTTGTACTTTGCCTATATTTTTACTCCTGCTAATATCATTACTGATTCCAAAATTTTAAAGAAGACGGTTATTTTAATTTTTGCGAGCACGATGCTAGTCTTATTATCAGGCTACTTATCCTTATTTGATCAAGATATTCAAAATGCTTTTTTCCGCCTCCGCTCTTCGCGCCTATTCGGTCTTTATCCTTTCGGAGAAAATCACAACCTAATTGCCGAGTTTCTTAACGTTGGCGCCTTCTTTATTTTAGTCATTAAAGAATTTGTCAAAGAACCCCGCTACAGACGCTTAATCAACTCTCTGTTTGCCCTAACCGTTCTGGGGATTTTACTAACCTTTTCTCGAGCGGCCTGGATTACTCTGGCTCTGCAGTGTATTGTTTATCTAACTTACCGTCTAAAAAATG